>JAUNIK010000044.1 GCA_030523505.1 Prevotellaceae bacterium
GCCTTCAGCATCTGTAGCCTCAGCCTTAGCCTCATCGAAAGACTTTGTGAAGTTACCATCCTTAGAAACCTGTACTGCATAGCTGAAACCATACGAGCCTACATTTCCGAGAGGAGCATGAAGGTCGGTGAGATCAGGCTGGTTCCATGTCATAGCGACACCCTTAGAAAGGGCAAGGTCGACTGAGCTTGCGCCAACCTCAGGAGCATTCAGGACGAATGTCGCATTGCCAGAGGTGTTGAGCACAGGATTAGACTCTCTATCATCTTCACATGCAGAGAACACTACCAATCCAGCCAGCGCCATCAATGATGTTTTGAATATATTTTTCATTGTTTTATCTTTTTGTTAAACCGATGGAGAACCATCGGGCACTGTTTATTAATAACCAGGGTTCTGTGTGAAACCATTTAAAGTAACGACTACAGAAGGGATTGGGAATACCTTCTTGCCATCGAAGATGCCGAAACGGATCATATCTGTACGGCGATGACCCTCGAAGTAGAACTCGCGTGACCACTCGTCAGCAATCTCGTTGAGAGTATAGCTGGTCTTTGTCATAGCGTGAGCACGATTGCGGAGAGCGTTGATAGCGTTCTTGCCTTCCTCTGTTGTTGTACCACCATTCTGGCGAGCTGTAGCCTCAGCGTATGTGAGGTAAGCCTCAGCAGCACGGAGAAGGAAGAAGTCCATGTCGGTGTATGTTGCAGACTTTGTTGCACCATTGTCAGAACGCCAGTTGACGAACTTTGTTGTAGCATAACCATTCTTAAACACACCAGGATCAGCATTCTCATAGAGACGGTCAACACCATCGAAGAGAGCACGGTCGTCGCCCATCTCCTCTGCCATCTCCCATGCATAGTAGTGATGAGCATCAGTGATACCGAACTTGCTCAGGAGTGAAGGACGGCAACGGTTACCACCCCATGCCTGGTCAGTGTTGTTTGTTGCTGAGAGGTCAGCAGGGTTTGCGTGAAGGTCGCCATCGAAAGTAGAAGCAACAAGGAAGAGTGATGAGCACCAGCTCTGTGACTTCTCACCATCCTGGAGGACAGGGAAGATAGCCTCGTAGGCAGCATCTGTCTCACCATTGTCAGCCATGAACAACATCTGATAAGCCGACCACTGGTTAGCACCCTTGGTGTTGAGCTTGTAGTCTGAATCCATTACCATCTTAGCATACTTAGCAGCATTCTCCCACTGAGCTGTGCCAGTGTAAACCTCAGCATTGAGGTAGAGACGAGCGAGAAGCATCCAAACGGCAGCCTTGTCAACACGGCCATAGTTAGCATCAGTTGACTTCTTTGCCTTTGCATCGAGCATCATAGGTTCAATCTCGAGAAGTTCCTTCTCAAGCCAGTTGTAACAATCCTGACGGCTCATCTGCTCTGGAGTTGCGAGAGGCTCTGTAGCGAAAGGAACACTTCCCCAAGCATCCATGATGAGATAATACTGGAAAGCACGGAGATAACGAGCCTCAGCTGTCATTGTCTCATTGTAGTCGCCAGCCTGCTCGATATACTGGTTGCAATAAGAAATACCAGTAGTAAGACGAGAGAAGTAACCATAGAGCATTGGATGAGAGTCGTTGTAACTGTTGTTGACGAACTCTGAGATACCAGCGTCACCCCAACCACAGATAGCTTCATCAGTAGTGAGCTCGTTAGAGTTCCAAAGCTGACGAACGAGACCTACGGTACCACCATCGAAACCGTCGATATCAACCTCGTTACCACCTTGGTTTCCCTGCATAGCGAAGTTTGCGTAGCACTTGTTGAGCAGACCTTCTGGTGTGAAGTTAAGGTCGAGATTTGGATCGATTGGTGTCACATCCAAGTCACCTACGCACGATGTCATTCCCATAGAGAGCACGAGTGCTGCAGCAGGGAGTATTGTCTTGAATATATTTTTCATAATTGTATTCCTTTCTGATTAGAAGTTCAAGTTAAGACCTACGATAACAGAGAATGGACGTGGATAAGCGTTGCTGTCAACACCGCTTGGGCACTCAGGATCAAGACCCTTATAGTTGGTGAATGTAAGAACATTGTTTACAGTACCATAGATACGTCCGTTCAGACCCTTGTAGCTACCACCCTTGAAGAGGTTATTGAATGAATAACCGAGAGTGATGTTGTCGAGCTTGATGAAAGAAGCGTTCTGTACATAGTAGTCAGTGAGCTTAGCCTGCATCTCGTCTGTCTGGAAGTTCTTGTCAAGAACGATTGGCATACGGTTAGCCATATAGTTTGAAGAAGTCCAAACGCTTGACTTAGATACATTGCTGTAAGACTGCTCTACATTATTATATACATAGTTGCCGAAAGCAGCGCGCCAAGAGAAACCGAAGTCCCAACCCTTATACTCGAGACGTGAGCTGAAGCCCATTGTCAGAGGAGCAGCGATCTGCTTGTAGAGATAACGGTCAGAAGATGTGATTGTGCCATCACCATCGCGGTCAACAACCATGTTCTCGATTGGAAGACCATTCTCATCGTAAACCTGCTGATATACATAGAATGAGTTAGCTGGGTAACCAACCTGGTTAGCCATACCGTAGTTACCGGTACCACCACCCATGTTTGGACCTGTCTCTACTGGCTGACCATTGTCAGAAACACCAGTAAGGTCAGTGATCTCGTTGTGGTTGTAAGTGATGTTGTAGTTCAATGTCCAGAACCAGTTCTCAGTCTGGATAGCCTTCCAGTCGATAGCGAACTCAACACCGAGGTTCTTCAAGTCACCAATGTTCTGCCAGCACTTGTTACGGAATGCTGTCATGATTGGAGCTGGAGCATGGTTGAGAAGGTCGGTGGTCTTACGGAGGTAAGCATCAGCTGAGAATGCAAGACGCTGGTTGAGAACACCGAAGTCGAAACCTACGTTGTAAGTAGTTGTTGTCTCCCACTTGAGCTCAGGAGTGAAGTTATCTGGACGATAGAGAGAACCGTCACCGAAGATTGGATACAGAGAACCATTGCCATGGTTCTTTGAGTATGTAGCAATCCAGCAATAGTCGCCTACACCCTCCTGCTGACCAGTCATACCCCAACCGAGACGGAGCTTCATGTCAGAGAGCCAGTTAGCGTTCTTGAGGAATGGCTCGTTGTTGATCTTCCAAGCGAATGCTGCTGATGGGAATGTTGACCAGTGGTTCTTGAAACGAGAAGTACCATCACGACGTACTGTAGCAGTGAGCATGTAACGATCGAAGGCAGTATAGTTCATACGACCGAAGAACGAAACGAGGTAGCTCTCTGTACGGTAGAGGTATGTGCTTGGCTCGTGCTCCTTACCAGCGAGTGAAGAATCATTGTATGTTGGACGATAGTAACCGGTGTAAGCGTTGTTTGTCTCACGCCAGAAATGCTGCCACTCGTAACCACCCATGATATCGAAGTGCTGAGTCTTAGCGAAGTCCTTATAATACTGAGCGTATGCGTTGAATGAGAGGTTACGCTTCTTGATATCCTCCCAGCCATAAGAACCATAGTAGATAGCGTTTGCTGAATATGGAGAAACATCGGTGTTCTGCTTACCGTAAGAGATATCAGCACCACCTGTCATGTGCAAACGGAGGTCCTCGAAACCATGAACCTTGTAATCAACCTCAGCAGTACCGATGAATGCGTAGCTGTTAGCACGGTCATCACGGCTGTTGAGCATATCGAGTGGGTTCTTTGGAGCGAGGTTGTTGTATGTGTACTTGTAAGTATCATCCTTGAGAGCAGAACCGTTGCTTACCCACTGGAAGTAACCACCAAAGTTCTTCAATACATCAGCAGCGTTTGTGCCGTCAGCTGCAAACATATCGTTGTGATACTTTGAAGTGTAAGCGTAAGGGCTCTGTGTTGGGTCGTAAGCAACAGCTGCACCTACTGCACCACCATCAGCGTATGTTGAATGAGCGTACATACCCTTACCGTTGAGGTTGAGGTTAAGGTGATCATTCAAGAGTGATGGGTTGAGGTTGATAGCAGCAGTAACACGCTGGAAGTCTGAATTCTTGAGGGTACCCTCCTGATCGGTGTAACCGAGAGAAACACGGTAAGGGAGGTTCTTTGTCGCACCACTGACTGTTACATTATGGTCGTGGCTGAATGCTGTGCGGAAGATGAGATCCTGCCAGTCGGTGTTTGCTGTACCGAGAGCATTTACAGCGTTCTCGTAGTTTGGATCGCCATCATAGAGATTGTGGATGAACTGACGATACTCGTCGCCTGTCATTACATCAATCTTACCCTTGTTGTGGCTCATTGTGACGCTACCAGAATATGATACCTGTGGTTTCATGCCCTTGCGGCCCTTCTTTGTGGTGATGATGATGACGCCGTTAGAACCACGAGAACCGTAGATAGCTGTTGCTGACGCATCCTTCAAGACGTTGAAAGACTCGATATCCTGTGGGTTGACCATTGAGAGGAGGTTAGAAAGACCCTTTACACCAGCGTTATCCATAGCCATACCATCGATAACGATAAGTGGGTCGTTGCTACCCGAGAGTGAAGAACCACCACGGATACGGATCTTTGCACCACCACCAGGAGTACCGTCGTTTGTATTAACGTTTACACCGGCAATCTTACCCTGCATCATATCCTGAGCATTGACAACCAAACCCTTGTTCTTTGAGTCTGGCTTCATTGCTGTAACAGAACCGGTGAGGTCGGATTTCTTTGCAACACCATAACCGATGACAACAATCTCATTAAGAGACTGTGCACTCTCTTCATGGAGTGTTACTTCTACCTGTGGCGCAGCTGTTACTGTAGCGGTTTCATAACCGATGTAGGCAACAGTCAATGTTGCGCCCTGATTAGCTTGAATGGTAAAGTTTCCGTCGAAGTCGGTCACCACGCCACCATCCTGTCCTGCGACACGGACGGTTGCACCAATGATGTCCTCGCCAGTACCATCCTTAACGTGACCATTGACAGTAATCTGTGCAAAGGCACTTGCTGAAAGAATGAGACCAAATACTATGGCCAACATTCTCAGAGGCAATGTAAATTTTACTTGCTTCATCATTTTGAAATTTTAGTTATTATTAAAAATTGATTATGATTCGGCCCAAGGAGCAATAGCACCTCAAAAGTACTGATTAGTAGTATTTTAGGCACAATTTAACCTTTAGGCTTTCATTCAGTTTGCAAAATTACTATGTAAATATCAAAGAAAAATATTTTTTTTGACAAAAAACAATAAAATGCGTGTGCAATCGTTTACATAATAAAATACAATAGATTATAATCAAGTTTTCTCTATATTTGATATATATAACGTAATTTTGTAATCAACTTTCATCTATTATGGCTAACGGCAATGCATCAATCACGATGAAGGACATAGCTCGTGCGACGGGAGTTTCAGTGGCAACTGTTTCGCGGGCATTGAAGAACAGTCCTCGTATCAGCAAGGAGAAACGTGATGAAATCCAAGCTTACGCAAGAGAGCACGATTTCAGTCCGAATCTCATTGCTGAGAGTCTGCGTACCTCAAAAATCCGTCCTACGAAAACCATTGGTGTCATCATTCCGGAGTACACCCATTACTATTTCTCTTCAATCCTTAGCGGCATTGACCAAGAGGCTTCTGCAAAGGGATATTCGCTGATGGTGGCACAGAGTGGCGAGATGTACAAACGCGAGGCTGAAATTTGCAAAAAGTTCTTTGAGAACAAGGTGTGCGGAGTAATTGTCTCACAAGCAAAGGACACTCGTGAATACTCTCATTTTGAAAGGCTTATATCCGCAGGCATTCCGCTTATCTTCTATGATAGAATATGTACGGGCGTGAACGCGAGTCGTGTGGTTGTCGACGACTATCAAGGTGCTTTCAATGCGGTGAAACACCTCATAGACACAGGTTGCCGCCATATTGCCTATTTCGGTTCGCCGAAGAATCTCGAAATATCCAAGAACCGCTTCAATGGCTATTGCGATGCACTGCGCGAGGCCGGTCTCACAATTGACGAACGATTCCAAAGAATTTGCGACAACCGTCCGGATGCAGAACAGGTAGCACGCGAAATTCTTGAACAGGAAGAAGTTCCTGACGCATTCTTTGCTGTGAACGACGAGACTGCTATCGGCATCCTCACAACAGCAAAGCGAATGGGATATCGCATTCCGCAGGATCTGTCGATATGCGGTTTCACCAATAGTAACAACTCCACTGCTTGCGATCCAACACTTACAACAGTAGAACAGCGCGGAGTGGAAATCGGTCGGCAAGCGGCAAACATCCTTATCAGTAAAGTGGAAGGATTGATACCGGAGGAGAGTGTTGAAAAACGAATAGTAAGAACAAGGCTCATCGTGAGACAATCAACGAGATAAAAAGCCCCACCCAACCTCCCCCAAGGGGAGGAGCTCTATTAGCAAGAATTTCGGAAAATCAAAAAAGTAAAAAACAAAATAAAGATACATTACTATGAAACAAAAACCTGACATGAGTTTCTGGGGATTATGGAACCTCAGTTTCGGATTCTTTGGAGTGCAGATTGCTTATGCTCTCCAGAGTGCAAACATTTCACGAATCTTCGCCACTCTCGGCGCTGATCCTCACCAATTGAGCTTTTTCTGGATTCTTCCACCACTGATGGGTATGATCGTCCAGCCATTGGTGGGACTGTTCTCTGACAAGACCTGGTGCCGCTGGGGACGCCGCATTCCTTACCTGTTCATCGGTGCTATCATCGCCGTTGCAGTGATGATAATGCTTCCTAATGCTGGTTCTTTGGGACTGACAACACAAGTGGTGCTTTGGGGATTGACCGGTTCAATGATGTTTGGACTGTTCTCATTGATGTTCCTCGACACAAGCATCAACATCGCCATGCAGCCTTTCAAGATGATGGTTGGCGACATGGTGAACAACAAGCAGAAGACTCAGGCATACTCTATCCAGTCATTCCTCTGCAATGCGGGTAGCGTTGTGGGCTATCTGTTCCCTTACATATTCACATTCCTCGGAGTGCAGAACATAGCACCAGAAGGTGTCATTCCAAACTCGGTAATCTATTCATTCTATATCGGTGCGGCAATCCTCATCCTTTGTGTCATCTACACCACTTTCAAGGTGAAGGAATATACACCTGAGCAGATGGCAGAATATTCAGGCGAGGCCGAAGAGGATAGCACAGAGGCTGTCGTAGAAAAGCCTGCAAGCAAGAAACCTTCGATCGGATACACATTCGTGTCAATCGGTCTTGTACAGTTCTTCTGCTGGGCTGCATTCATGTATATGTGGACATATTCGACTGGCGCTATCGCTGACCAGTGTTGGGGTACCACCGATGTGCATTCTGAAGGTTATCAGGAGGCAGGCAACTGGAATGGTGTTGTCTATGCCATTCAGGCTGTGGGCAGTGTTCTCTGGGCTGCTTTCATCCCATTCCTGTCGAAAATGCTCCATTCCGACAAACTGGCTTATAGCTTGAGCTTGCTGCTCGGTGGTCTGGGATTCATCAGTATGCTCTGGGTAACCAATCAGTATGTGCTCTTCGGCAGTTATCTGCTCGTTGGATGCGGTTGGGCAGCAATGCTTGCATTCCCATTCGTGTTCTTCACCAATGCTCTTCAGGGCAACCCAAAGATGGGCACATATCTCGGTCTCTTCAATTGCACAATATGTCTTCCACAGATTGTCGCTGCCGTTTGTGGTGGTGCAATCCTCGGAATGGTGGGTAGTCAGGTCATGATGCTTTGCGTATCAGGTATCCTGCTCTGCTTAGGTGCTGTTGCTGTGTTTGCTATCAAAGAAAAATAAATACATATAATATATGAAACTGAATTTCAATATAGAATACCATACTGTCTATGGTGAACAGCTTGTTCTCAACCTTCAGGAAAACGGTAAGGTTGTGCAGTATCGTATGGGCACAACTGACGGTCTTCACTGGACATGTCATCTCAACAAACAGCGTCTTGCAAAGGGCGCAGTGCTTAACTATTTCTATTCTGTCGATTGCGACGGAAACGAGCAGCGCCACGAGTGGCTTACCGAGCCTCACCGCCTGGAGATGAATGCTGAAAAGGCCACAAACTATAATATATACGATCGCTGGACATCGATGCCTGAGGATGCTTATCTCTACAGTTCTGCTTTCACTGATTGTGTAAACCGTCGCGAGCGTCACGAACTGAAGAAGACCGAATACAGTAAGACTGTTAAAATTAAGGTACGCGCGCCACAACTGCGCGCAGGCGAGACATTGGCAGTCGTTGGTGGTTGCGAGAGCCTCGGACTCTGGGACCTGTCGAAGGCGGTGAAGATGGAAGAGCAGAACTACAACGAATGGGTTGTGGATGTTGACGCTGCTCCATTCTTCGACCAGAAAGTTGACATGAAGTTTGTTGTCATCAACGACAACTGGGAGGTAGCTCCTATCTGGGAAACCGGCGACAACCGTACTCTCGAAGTTCCGGGAATGCTGGCAAACGAAGTGGTTGTATATGAACTCGACCAGGCTTTCTTCCCATTCCCTAACCGTCGTCTGGCAGGTACTCTCGTACCGGTATTCTCTCTCCGCAGTGAGGGAAGTTTCGGTGTGGGCGACTTCGGCGATTTGAAGATGATGATCGACTATGTACATTCCACAGGTCAGCGTGTACTTCAGGTATTGCCTATCAACGACTCCACTGTGACTCACACATGGACCGACTCTTATCCATATAGTTGTATTTCAATCTTTGCGCTCCATCCTCAGTATGTAGATTTGCGTCAGTTGCCAGCCTTGAAGGACAAGGAAGCTGCCGAGCGCTTTGCAAAACTGCAGAAGGAGTTGAACGCATTGTCACAGATTGACTATGAGGCAGTGAACAACAGCAAGACTGAATACCTCAGATTGCTCTTTGCTCAGGAAGGAAAAAAGATGATGGCAGGCGAGGAATACAAGGCATTCTTTGCAGAAACTCAAGAGTGGCTTGTGCCATATGCACAGTATTGCTATCTGCGCGATTTGAACGGTACTGCTGATTTCTCACAGTGGCCTGACCACAACCAGTGGGACGAGAGTGAGCGCAAGGCGTTGAGCAATTCACGCACCAAGGCATACAAGAATGTGGAATTCTACTATTTCGTGCAGTTCATCCTGAACACCCAGATGCACTCTGCCCACGAATACGCAAGCCATAAGCACATCATCCTCAAGGGTGATATTCCTATCGGTGTGAACCGTCACGGTTGCGATGTATGGATGGAACCAAAATATTTCCACATGAACGGTCAGGCTGGTGCTCCACCAGATGATTTCTCTGTGGATGGCCAGAACTGGGGATTCCCTACATACAACTGGGATGAGATGGTGGCCGACAACTGCCAGTGGTGGGTGCGTCGCTTCCGCAACATGCAGAAATTCTTCGATGCATACCGTATCGACCATGTGCTTGGATTCTTCCGTATCTGGGAGATTCCAATCGAGAGCGTTCACGGTTTGCTGGGCCAATTCTCACCATCGCTCGGCATGAGCGTGGAGGAGATTGAGAGCTACGGATTGCATTTCCAGGAGGAGCATTTCACAAAGCCTTTCATCACAGAATGGATGCTCGACCGCATCTTTGGCGGGATGAAGGATATGGTGAAGAAGGAGTTCCTCAATGTGGCACACGATGATGTGTACGACATCAAACCAGAGTTTGACACCCAGCGCAAGATCGAGGCATATTTCGCAGGTCAGACAACCCCTGAGGCTGTGCTTATCCGCGATGGTTTGTACTCGCTGGTGAGCAATGTTCTGTTCCTGCGCGACAAGAAGGACGAGAACAAGTTCCACCCACGTATCACTGCCCAGCTGAGCCTTATCTACGAGTCACTGTGGGATTGCGACAAGGATCCGTTCAACAATCTATACAATGATTATTATTATCGTCGAAACAACCAGTTCTGGTATCGTGAGGCAGCGAAGAAACTGCCAAAGTTGGTTCAGGCAACACGCATGCTCGTTTGTGCCGAGGACCTCGGAATGGTGCCAGACTGCGTGCCTTGGATTATGGATGAGCAGAAGATTCTCTCGCTCGAAATCCAGTCGATGCCAAAGGATCCGAAAGTTCGCTTCGGCTATCTCTCGCGCAATCCATACCGCTCGGTAGCAACCATCACCACCCATGATATGTCAACACTCCGTCAGTGGTGGGATGAGGATTATGAGCGCACACAGGACTATTTCAACAATATGCTCCACAACCAGGGCGAGGCTCCTCATCCAATGCCGGGTTGGGTTGCGAAGGATGTGGTTGCACAGCATCTGAGTTGTCCTTCAATGCTCGCAGTGATCAGTATTCAGGACTGGCTGGCTATCGATGAGGATATCCGACTTGCCGATGCTGATGCCGAGCGAATCAATATTCCTGCAAATCCTAAGCACTACTGGCGTTACCGTATGCATATCAGCCTCGAAGATCTCATGAAGAATGAGGCATTCTGCGGTAAGGTGAGAGCAATGGTTAGTGAGGCGGGAAGATAAAGGGCCTCACCCCCAGCCCCTCTCCCACAAGGAGAGGGGAGTAATTAGTGTTTTTAATAGAACAAAACAATGAAGAAAATAATCCTATCAATAATGATGATGATTCCTCTTTTCGCTTCAGCACAGACAGTCTTCAACGAAGTTGAGTACTCGAGCGAGAAGACCGTGTTCCATCTTAATGCGCCAAAGATTCCTATACTTCGCATATACAGCAAGGCTGACGACAAGACACCTGCCAAGACGCTGAAAATGAAGCGTATAGGCAAAGATTGCTGGGAGGCTTCGGTGAAGAATCTGGCACCAAACACCTATTATACATTCGACATAGGCAAGGGCGAATGTCCAGGCGTTTTTGCCAAGGCTGTGTCGGTGAACGGCAAACGTGGCTGTGTGATCGACATGCAGAACACCAATCCTGAGGGCTGGGAGAAAGACCGCCAGTTGAAGACTGCCTCGCCATGCGACCTCGTGATATACGAGATGCACCATCGCGATTTCTCTATCGATGCTTCTTCGGGCATTGAGAATGGTGGAAAGTTCATTGCCCTGGAGGATCCGAAGGCGCTCAACCACCTGAAGGCTCTGGGCATCAATGCAGTGCATATCCTGCCTTCGTTCGACTTCGCCACTATCGATGAGACAAACCTCGGCGAGAATAAATACAACTGGGGCTATGACCCACTGAACTATAATGTGCCTGAGGGTTCATATTCAACCAATCCTTATTCGCCTGAAGCCCGTATCAATGAGTTCAAGCGCATGGTGATGGCTCTCCACAAGGCTGGCATCCGTGTCATCCTCGATGTGGTATATAACCATTGCAATAATGTGGACGGCAGCAATTTCCAGCGCACATATCCTGATTATTACTATCGTCTGGCTGAAAAGGGCAAGGGTGTTTCGGGTGGCATTGAGCAG
>JAUNIK010000580.1 GCA_030523505.1 Prevotellaceae bacterium
GAGTTCCAATCCGTCTGGAATCTGTATTTTTGCAAACATATTGTCAATTGTGATTAAAATTCATAGCCTATCGGTTGCCAGTTAAAACACTGAGGGAGTGACACGCCAGGCTGATATCTGGTTGTAGAAACGTGAGTTGTATTCACGAACCTCGTGCAGTATGTCGATGTCAACAACATCACCCTTCCTGAAGTTGAATGTCTCGGCACATTTCGGCATCAGTCGCACAAGCATTCGAGTTTCAAACATCTCATCATTGTTCGACAGCAGGAGTTCCGTTGAATGCCATTCCTTGCCCGTTGTCTGCGAGGTGCCCGAGTTCTTGTACACCTCAACGATTTTCATATTACTTACGCGCATTCTTGCCTCCTTTCTTCTTTCGTGGCTGTTCCGGATTAAGCCTACCTTCCTTCACACGCAGAGTCATCTCTGCTGCTGAAAGTGAAAACTGTTCGAGCATGTCCTCCGGCACTCCGAGTACCAGCAGGGCGAAAACTATCGAGTTGATCTGCCAGCGCAGTTGAGTATTGCTCATTGTCACATATTCGTCAATTGTATATTTCTTCATAACGTTTCTTCTAAATTAATATATGTTGTTAAAATGAACTCAAAGCACTGTTGCACCTTCGTGTCTTTCGCCCTCTGGCGATTGCCCTCGAGGATGTATCTCAGTATCTGAATCCTCAGGCAGTAACGCTGGTGGAAGTTGAGTTCGTCGCTCATGAGGTCGACAACCTCACTGAGCCATTGGTCGACAAAGTTGAGAGCCGCCCGGGCTGCTTTGCCTCCGTGAGTGGATGGTCTTGCCATAGCCTTCAATCCGTTTTGAAGTCGTAATGGAAAAACCAAGGCCTTGGTGGACATGTCGCTGTCCTTATCTTCGAAGTGTATCAATCGTGGACTTTCATTGTGCACTGTTTGCCACGAAGTTCCGCCCGCCGTGGGCTTCAGAGACCTATATATTAAATAGGTATGCGAGTGTAATCATCCTTGCTCCCCTTGGTTGGGGGCTTCTATTTCGCAAGGTCTGTGCAAACGAGAGCAGAGAAAGCTTGTTTTCTATGCCGAGTGCCGCCAGAGCTCGCTCTATTAGCAATGTCGGAGATATTCGTTCCGTTTGCAAGAGTTTCGCAGAAAAATTTTCTTTTTTTGCGAAAAAAGTTTTTAGAGGGTGAATCGCCCACTTATGAAACCATTGATGAAATACTCCTGTCCCTTGCCTGTGACACGTGGAGTCTGCGCCAAGCATGTTCTGCCATGCACCTCGTAATGCTGTTCCTCAATGGTGAACAAGCCCTGACTAACATATCGCTGGTTTGGCACATTATAGTGCTTGCCATACGAACCAAGGAAGTTCTCTCTGCGCAACCATTTGAACAGTCGCTTCTCGCCCGTGTCGATACCGTTCTGTCGTAACATCTTTGCCATCTGGTCAATGGAAATAACATCGTTCGACTCTCCTACGGCGTCAAAGAACACCACCTTAGGCTGCTGTTCCTCCAACTGCAACTGCTGCTGAGCGATGCGTTCATTACGCATTTCGATGGTTTTCTGTGCCACCAGCAGAGCCTGCGCCAGCATCTCCTGCTCCGTCATTGTCTGGTTGACATTCAAATAACCACCCGTCTGTCGAATCTGTGGAAGCACCACCGAGGTAACCCAGTGCTTGAACTCGCGAGCCTTTGGAAGCTTCGAAGAGAGAATGAGAGCGTAGAGGCCTGACTCGTTGATAATGAGCATATCCCTCATCTGACCTGCGTTCCCAATTTGGGAATGCAGCTTATCCTCTTCATCTACATGCATAATGATTGCTTTAGTTGGATTGCTGTACCCCAGCACTGTTGCTACGTCCTTGCCTACGAAACCTATTTGGCCGTTAGGCATTGTGAGTGTTCGGATTTGAC
>JAUNIK010000045.1:0-4313 GCA_030523505.1 Prevotellaceae bacterium
CCTAGCGAAGCGGCACGGGAGAGGGAAGAGCGCGAAGCGCGAGGGGAGAGGGTCCACTGGGTGGGTCTTTACTCAATTATCTCAAACCCTTCCTCACTAATCGCCTGCTTTATCTCCTCGATATGCTGGAAGTCGCGAGTCTCGATGATTACACGGAGGTTGCAACTGGTGACGAGTCTATTCTCACCGCTACGCTCGTGGTGCAGACTGATGATATTCGCATTATGACGCACGAACACCTCCGACAGGCAGCGAAGCGAACCAGGACGGTCAGGCAATTCGATAAGCAACTGTACCGTACGGCCACTCATCACAAGACCACGGTTGATGACACGCGAAAGGATTGTAACATCGATATTACCACCACTGACAACGCAGCACACATTCTTGCCCTCGACAGGATATTTGTTGAACATCGCAGCAGCCACAGCCACAGCACCAGCACCTTCGGCACTCATCTTATGACGCTCCAAGAGAGCAAGGATGGCAGCACAGATTTCGTCCTCGGTCACTGTCACCACCTCATCAACATATTTCTGGCACAATTCGAAGGTCAGATCGCCCGGTGCCTTCACAGCAATACCATCGGCTATAGTAACCACATTGTTCAGTCGTGTCACCTCACCAGCCTCAAGGCTGTCACGCATGCTTGGTGCACCAACAGCCTGCACACCGATAACCTTCGTGTTAGGGCTCATCGTCTTTATAGCAAAAGCCACACCGGCACAGAGTCCACCACCACCGATTGGCACGAACACCACATCGACATCCGACTTCTCGTTGAGTATCTCGATACCCACCGTTGCCTGTCCAGCAATGACGTACTCATCGTTGAACGGATGAATGAGTGTCATACCAGTTTCCTTCTGCAATCGGAGAGCTTCGGTATAAGCATCGTCATACACTCCCGGCACGAGCTTCACCTGTGCACCGAGTTCCTTAGTAGCCTCAACCTTTGAGATAGGAGCACCAGCAGGCATACAGATAAGTGCTGGGATTCCCAACTTCTGAGCAGCCAGAGCCACACCCTGTGCGTGGTTGCCAGCCGAACAAGCAATCACTCCATGCTGACGCTCTTCCTCGGTGAGCTGTGCTATCTTCACTGCCGCACCGCGCACCTTGAACGAGCCCGTTACCTGAAGGTTCTCTGGTTTGAGCCACAGTTTGCGGCACGAAGGGTTTATCCAACGCGAACGAATGAGGTTTGTCTGACGCACCACCCCATCGAGCGCTTTCGACGCTTTATATACTTTGTCTATTGTAAGCATTTTATTTCTTGTTTTTAGTTGCTTTGCAAAGTTAATAAAAATATCTCAATTTCATTGTCTCTATGCTAAATTATTCTTTTGGTGATATGAGAATTGATATTTCTGCCATCTTTTTTTGATATTGATACATTTGCGCTTTCGTTTTCGTCTTCGTTTTCGTTTTAATTTATTACCTTTGCGGAATAATAACATCAAAAAGAACCCATTACTATTCAACAACCTGACAATATGAAGAAAACCATTCTTTCAGCTTTCGTGGCTATCATCATGGCTGCATGCCCTACCCTCTTCGCAAATGCCCAGGGATGGACAAACCCTATGGAAACTCCTGGACTCAACGGGCAGAGCCTCGGCGACCCTTACATCTTCAAATACAAAGGATATTATTATATGTACGTGAGCGCAGGCGACAGAAACATATACTGTTGGCGTACGAAAGACCTTATCAACTGGTCGGACCGCTTCACATGCTGCACTGACGAGACAACAGCCGTGGCTTACGCTCCAGAGGTGATTCATTGGAATGGCAAGTTCTATATGTGCACCTCACCTCGTGGCGGTGGTCATTATATCCTCACAAGTGACAGTCCTACGGGACCTTTCACCCATCAGACGGGCAACCTCGGACGCGACATCGACGGTTCGTTCTTCGTGAACGACGATGGCAAATGGTATTTCTACCGTGCACAGAACGGAGGTATCCATGCCTGCGAGATGCCTACCCACCTCACAATGAGCAACGATGTGAACCTCGGATGCTGCATGAGTGGGCAGTGGACAGAGGGCCCTTGCGTCTTCAAGCGTAACAACATTTACTATCTGCTCTACACGGGCAACCATGTATGGACCAATGGCTATCGCATCGACTACGCCACAAGTTCGGCTGGTCCTCTCAGCGGATTCACTCCTCAGAGCGAGCAGAACCCAATCCTCATCGATGCAGAGACTCCTACCCACAGGGCTCTCGGTCACGGCACAGCATTCGTTGGTCCTGACCTCGACACATATTATTTCTGTTACCACAATCTGCAGGATAATAAGAGTCGCCGACTGCTTAATTATGAAATGATTGGCTGGAATGGCGACAAACTTTATATGACTGGTCCAACAAACTGGGAGCAGGATGCTCCGAAAGTTGCCACAAACGATTATTTCGAGCGTGCAGAGATTGGTTCCGATTGGCAGATGAAGGGGAACGGCAGTTGGGCGATTGCCGACAACGACCACCTGACACAGACAGCCTCTGAGGGCGATGCAATGGCATTGTTCACCCCATCATATCTCGACAGTTTCACAGCCGAATTCACTGTCAGCACCAATGATATAGCCGCTGGTCAGTGTGGCGCCATCTTCGGCTATAAGGACGAGAACAACTACAGCGAGGTGCTCATCAACAAAGAAAACAACAAGATGATGTTCCGTAGTTTCCTCAATGGAGAAACGAAGGTATCGCGCGAGTTCGGATTGCCTGATGACTTCAATATGAACGCATGGCATTCTATCCGCGTGGAGAAGGACGGAAAGAAGATAAAGATTTATATCGACGGAATGCGCAAAGTGAGTTATTCGGGTCAGGCAGAGGGTGGATATATCGGATATGTCACCCACAACACTACTGCCGACTTCGCTTATATCGCCATCAGCAAATATGTGAACGGCAGTTCCATCCACGAGCAGTCGATACCGGTTCCTGGCATGATGGCAGCCTCGTTCTATGCTGATGTCGAGGGAGATGTGTCGGAAGTGTCGGTCGCATTGAATTCGGGTTCTGCTTATCTCCAGAAGGTTGTTGCCGGAACTGCTCTTACATATAATGTAAACATCCAGAAAGACAATGTCTATAACATCGGCCTTCGCTATCGTGCATCGGAGGTTTCTCACATTCAATTGCTCCTCGACGGTGAGGCCGTGAGCGATGTTATCGAACTGCCGGCTACATCAACACAGTTGAATGTGGTATCAATCAACGATATCCCATTGCTCGGCGGTCACCACCAGTTCACGGTACAGTGCATCGATGGCACAGCCAACATCTACGAGTACAACATCAAGCGCGGTGTGGCCGTGCCACATATCATGGCGGATGATTTCGAAAACGGCTTTGGCAGTGAGTGGGGATACAAGGAGGGCAACTGGACCATCGTTGATGGTATGGTGGAATCAACCGGTCGCTACGGAAAGATGCTCATGGGTGGTTTCGATGATATCCATCTCACTGACTACACTGTTGACTGCGACATCTTCTATCCTAATTCAAGTATGAATGCGGGCATCCTCGTGCGCACCACAAACGCTTCCACCGGAGGTGCTGACGACAACCCTGTTCTCGGTACTGACTTCCTGCAGGGATATATCGTATTCTGCGGTTCTAACTCTGTTGCTATCGGCAAGCACAACTACGGATGGCAATCGCTTGCCTCGGGCTCAAAGCAGATTGCACTCAATGAGGTTCACCATCTGCGTGTAGTTGTCGAGGGTAACACCATCACTGCCTACATGGATGATATGGACACTCCTGTTGTTAGCTACACCGACAACAAGCCATTCATCACTGGTCGTGCAGGACTCCGTGCCCACGACTCGGTAGTGCGTTTCGACAACTTTACCGTCACTCCGATGGAGAAGAAGCCTTCGGGAATAGAGGAAATCGAGGGTAACGATAGCGATAACGATAACGATGGCGGGTGTGGGTTTCTATACAACCTCGCCGGTCAGCGCGTCACCGACAGCTATCACGGCATCGTTATCAAGAACGGAAGAAAAATATTCAACTAACTCCCAATATCCCAGGGTTGTGAATAATAAAGTCTGTTTCTAAATTTCCCCTCTTACTGTACGAAATATCACCCCATCAACGCTTTCGTCTTCGTTTTCGTTTTTGTTTTCGTTTTAATTTATTACCTTTGCATCAAAGAACAATCAAATTTCCAGAAACGATGAAGTACAGTAGCATTCTCAGGAGCTTCGCCGTGGGCGTGATGGCTATGGCAAGCACAAGTGTGTCGGCACAGTTGACAACAAACAATGGCATTCAGTATCTGCAGG
>JAUNIK010000045.1:4341-11373 GCA_030523505.1 Prevotellaceae bacterium
CACTGATTTCAGCAACATATATTTCTTTGCCGACAGCCTGGTGAGTTTCGACACTGCCACGGGTAAGGGCTTGCTTCAATGGAAGCGTGAACAGTTGATGCCTCGACAGGCTTTCAATGCTAACACTTATCTGCACCAGCCTCTGCAGATGCTCGACTTCCCTACTCCGGCTTACGATAACAACCCTCAGTTGCAGTTCTGCATCGAACCAGTAAACGAGCGCACTGTACGTGTCCGCGTGTTCACCACTCCTATCATTCCAAAGGAGGATTACAGCGATGAGATGATGCTCGTGGGCAAGCCTGCCGATGGTCGCGCGAAATGGAATGTAACGAAGACTGCCAACGGTGTGGAGTATAAATCGACTGAGGGTAGTATCTGTGTCAATGCCTATCCTTGGCGTATCGTTATCAAGGACAAGAACGGCAAGGAACTGACTCACACTCGTACATGGAATGATAACGACAGCACTCAGATAAAAGTTCCTCCTTTCCTCTTTATGAAACGTGGTTCGGACAACAGCCGTGCCATCAATCCGGTATTCTCACTTGCCCCTGGCGAGAAGATTTTCGGTTGCGGCGAGTCGTTCACATCACTCAACAAGGTTGGACAGAAGGTAAACCTTTTCGTGACTGATCCTCAGGGACCTGAGTCGCCTGATATGTACAAGCCTATTCCATTCTTCTTCAGTAGCAAGGGCTACGGAATGTTCATGCACACCTCGGCTCCAGTGACCTGCGATTTCGGTTGTTCGTATATTGGTGCCAACAAACTGTTCATGGCCGACGAGGAGATGGACTTCTTCATTTTCTTCGGCAATCCGAAGGAGATTCTCAGTGAATACACAGCCCTCGTGGGTCGCCCAGAGATGCCACCATTATGGTCGTTCGGCACATGGCAGAGCCGCATCACATATTTCTCAGAGCAGGAAGGTCGCGAGGTTGCAAAGAAACTGCGCGAAAACAGAATTCCTACCGATGTGATTCATTTCGACACAGGTTGGTTTGGTGTTGACTGGCAGTGCGACTATGAGTTTGCCAAGGATCGCTTCGACAATCCTACACAGATGCTCGCCGATATGAAGAAGGACGGATTCCATGTTTGTCTTTGGCAGTTACCTTATTTCACTCCGAAGAATCGCTATTTCAACGAACTCGTAGAGAAGGACCTCTATGTACACAACGACAAAGGTCAGTTGCCATACGAGGATGTAGTGCTCGACTTCACCAACCCTGCCACTGTGGCTTGGTATCAGGATAAACTCGCTGGTTTGTTGAAGCAAGGTGTGGGCGTTATCAAGGCCGACTTCGGCGAGGCTGCTCCTTATCTGAATGGTATCTATCACAACGGAAAGAGCGGATTGTATGAGCATAACCTCTATCCAGTGCGTTACAACAAGGCTGCCTATGATATTATAAAGAAGACCAACAATGGCGAGGGTATCATCTGGGGCCGCTCGGCGTGGGCGGGCAGTCAGCGTTACCCACTCCACTGGGGTGGCGATGCTGCAACAACGAATACTGGTTTGCAGGGCGACATCCGTGGTGGACTGTCATTCGGATTGAGCGGTTTCTGTTTCTGGAGCAACGATATGGGCGGATTCGTGACAAAGAGTCCTGAGAACCTGTACCGTCGCTGGGTGCCATACGGATTCCTCACCAGTCACTCACGTACTCATGGTGTTGAAACCGAGCCTTGGCTTTACAACGAGGCTTTCGTGGACTACTATCGCAAGTGTGCCGAGATGAAATACAAGCTCATGCCATATATCGTTGATCAAGCAAAGATTTGTGTTGAGAACGGATGGCCAATGCAGCGTGCACTGCTCCTTGAATTCCCTGACGATCCAGGAGCGTGGAACATCGAGGATGAATATATGTTTGGTTCCGACATTCTCGTGGCTCCAATGCTCGAGGATGCGAAGGAGCGTCTCGTATATCTGCCACAGGGCCAGAACTGGGTTGACTACCAGTCGGGCAAGGTTTATAAGCCAGGCTGGAGAACCATCGAGGCTGGCGAGATTGAGATTGTGATGCTCGTGCGTCAGGGTGCAAAGATCAAGCAGGTACCAGTGGCACAGAGCGTGGACAAAATCCAGTGGGACAAGGTTACCGTAAAAACCTGGAAATAGAAAAATAAAATCCCATAATTCTGAAAATTCTTCCCTCATGGCGCTGTCAAATATAGAGAAGCATTACAACAAGCACCCCGAGGATCTGCGATTGTTGCGCAGACACGGGATAGTGGAGTTTGAAACAACGATGCACCATCTACACCGGTTTCTCAAACCTGATGATACCATCCTCGACATCGGGGCTGGTACGGGTCGCTACACCTCGGCTTTGATGGCTGAAGGGTATAAGGTGAAGGCGGTGGAACTGGTGAAGCGCAATATCGATGTATTCCTGAAGCGCGAACCGACGGCTGATGTGGTGCAGGGCGATGCGCGCAACATGCCTTTCATTGAGGATAACACAGCTGATGTGACACTCCTGCTCGGTCCGTTGTATCATCTCTTCGGCGACGAGGAGAAAGTGAAGGCTCTGAAAGAGGCAAAGCGTGTGACAAAACCCGGAGGACTGATATTCGTGGCATATCTCATGAACGAATACAGCATTCTGTCGTATTGTTTTGATGAGGATCGCATTGGTGAACTTATGGAGAAAGGCTTTGTGGATAAGGAATTCCACATTCAGTCGCAGGAGGGCGAGTTGTATGACTATATCCGTTTGGACGACATTAACCGACTGAACGAGAAGGCTGGCTTGGAGCGTGTGACGATATTCTCGCCTGATGGTGCCGCCGACTACATGCGCACGCGCCTAAACCGTATGAATGATGACACGTTCGCGCGATTCATAGAATATCAGAAATGCATCTCCGAGCGCCCGGAACTAATCGGTGCCGGCAGCCACACAGTGGATATATTAAGACGATAACATGTCCTGTTCCTCGCGCTATCATCGCGAGGCAAAAAAAATTGATTATATGAAACAGATTACTTTTCTTGCAGTATTGCTTATGGTAAGTATCACGGCACATGCTGACGACTGGATGAGTCGCCTCAATGACAGTACTCCGATAACACAGTTGTCAATCCCTGGCACTCACGACACTGGCACTGGCAACGGATTCACCGAGGAATGGGCAGAAAAAGCACTGACCTTCGCACAGACACAGGATTGTTCGTTGGCTGAGCAGCTGAAATGTGGTGTCCGTGCCTTCGATCTCCGTCCTGCATTCATTACCGACGCAGAGGGAGCTCATCTGCATATCTTCCACGGACTGATGAAAACCCAACTGAACTATGAGAAGGCTCTCTATCAACTCTGCGACTTCCTCGATGCCCACCCTACCGAGTTCGCTTTCATCGTGCAGCGCCACGAGACCGACGGTGATGGCAACGACAAGGGATGGCACAAGGCAATGAACGATTTCCTGCATCAGAGCAGAATCATGAGCCACATCATTGAATATAACTCATCGCTCACCGTGGGCGATGTGCGCGGAAAGATTATCTTCCTCTCCCGAGTGCGCTATGCTGAACAACCTGTGGGAGCTTTCATCGACGACTGGACATCCGATGAGGATTTCGCGGAACAGGCAAAAGCAAAGATTGTGAACGACAGAGGTACATCGCCACTCTATGTGCAGGATTTCTACGACACCCGTGGCGAGGATATCAACATCAAACTGGCGTGCATTGAGAAAATGCTCAGAGCACCGAAAACCGACAATCCGCTTGTCATCAACCACTGTTCGGGATACAGTGCATCAGTTATGATTGGCAATGATGAGTTTGCCACTACCGATGGCTATCGTGCCAATGCATCTGTCACAAACACAGTAATGATAAAGATGCTCCGTGATTATCGTGGAGCAACAGGATTGGTGATGATGGACTTCGCCGCAGTCAACAAGTCCGGCCGTTACAATGTGAACGGCAAGAAGCTCATCAAAGCCCTCATCAAGCAGAATTTTAAGAAGTAGCTCCAGCCCCCGCTTTGGAGAGGGGGCTACGATAGGGTCCACAACAAAAGGAACTGTATAATAACCACGCGGAGGAACATTCCCAATGGATAGACGGTAGCATAACTTACTCCCGGTGCATCACCCTCTACACAGTCGTTGGCATAAGACAATGCCATCGGGTTTGCCATACTGCCACACAACATTCCATAGGTTGTGCCTACATCCATCTTCTCTATTTTCAGACACCACACAGCCATGAGAAGCACTGGCACGATGGTGATTGTGAAACCAAGACCAACCCACAGGAAGCCCTGTGGACGCATCACGGTTTCTATGAAATGCTGACCTGACGACAAACCGAGACAAGCCAAATACAACGAGAGTCCTACGCCTCGCAACATAAGGTTTGCCGAACGGGTGGTATATGTGCGGAGACGTATCCTCGCTCCGTATGCTCCCATGAGGATTCCGGAAATGATTGGGCCTCCAGCCAATCCCAGTCTTACAGGCAGCGACATTCCCGGTAACATGATTGGCAGACATCCTATCATCAATCCGAGGGTGATGCCCACGAAGATTGAAGCCAGGTTAGGATCCTTAAGCGAACCAATCTTTCCGCCCATCTCTGTCTCTACCTTTTCCAACGACTCGGCAGTTCCCACAACGGTAATTCTGTCGCCATACTGCAATGTCAAGTCCGGCGTTGCCAAGAGGTGCAAGCCCATACGGTTCACACGGCTCACATTTACCTGATATCGGTTGTGGAGTCGCAGCGAGCCCAACTTACGGCCATTGATGTCGCTGTTGGTGATGACGATATTCCTTGAGAACAGTTTTCCGTCGAGGTTATCCCAGTTCACATCACCTCGGTTCCAGTTCTCGCTCTTGTCCTGTACACCGAAAAGCATCGTGAGCTGTGCCAGATATTTCTCCTCGGTAACAACCATCAGGTGGTCATTGAGCTGCAACATTGTCTCACCCGTTGGCGACTCGGCTGATGTCTCATTACGCCACACACGAGAGATGATAAACTTCGATGTAGTGAGTTTGGCGATGTCTTTCAGTTTCATACCGTCGCAGGCCGGGTTCTTCACCTGGAAGGTCGCGATATATGGTTTCGCAGTGTTTTCCTTTGCTGGTCGTTTGGCGGCAATCTTCACCATCGCCATCTTATTGAGCAACACCATAGCAAGAATCACACCTACCACGCCTAAAGGATAAGTCACTGCACATCCGAGGGCTGCGCTCGATGCGTCGATGCCCAACTGCGACAATGTCTGCTGGGCTGCAGCAAGAGCCGGGGTGTTGGTGACTGCACCACAGAGGATGCCCGAGATGTCTGAAATAGGTATGTTGAATGCGAATGCCAGTCCAATCGCTAAGAGTGTTCCGAGTATCACATTGACTGTGCTCAGCACATTCAGTCGGATGCCCGAGCCAAGAAACGAATGCACGAAACCCGGACCCACCTCAAGACCTACCTCATATACAAACAGCACCAGACCGAAACTCTGGGCGAAGCTCAGCATTCCCGGTTCTATGCTCAAGCCGAAATGTCCGGCCATGATTCCAATGAAGAAAACGAAGGTTGCACCGAGCGAAACTCCCGCCACGCGCACTTTGCCTAGGGCTGTTCCCAAGGCTATGATGATGGCAAGCACCACAGTGGCTTGAATGGGTGAATGCTCTATCAATATCTCGTTAATCCAATCCATAGATTGTTGCTTTGTAGTTTGTCAAATAATCAAATTGAATCAGCACCTTTACTTAAGGCGCTACAAAATTATAAAAAAGAGTTGACCTCAACAAACAATCTGCCAAAAAAGTATATTATTACCTTATTATATCACTATCGTTATTGCCGGCCCACAAAGTTCTCTCTCTTCCAGCGCCAGCTTTTCCAACGCCATACAAAGATACCGCCTCGTATGCCTTCGTCGAGCATCATCGCGAACCACATTCCGATGAGTCCCCAGCCGAACCATATACCGAACATCCATCCGAAGAGCACTCCCACAAACCACTGCATTATCACACCGACATAGAACGGGAAGTTCACATCGCCCACGCTTCGCAGCACGTTGGTGTAGAAGATGTTGCTCACCTTGCCCACCTCCACTGCAATGTCAATGACAAGGATTGTTGCACCGAGGGCAATGATATCCGGATTATCGGTGAGGAGGTCCATTGCCTCACGACCGACACAGGCTGCACTGACACTGAGAATCATCGTCAGCAGCAATGCCATACGGAGGGCATACCACCCCACCTTGTAACTTGCCTTGTATTTGTTGTCACCAATGAGATGACCAATGACGATGGATGTTCCTTGGGCAATACATATACTAAAGATGTACACGAAGATCAGCCCATTCACCACATACATACGGGTGGTGAGGGCTGTGTTTCCCAATAGGTTGATGAAATATGTGAGTACCACCTGCTGGGCGTTGTACGACATATTCTCGCCTGCCGATGGCAAACCGATACGCATCAGTTTTACCATCTCCTCTTTCAACACCACGAAAGGCACAGTCAGCGAATCAATCAGTCGGTGCATAGGAATATGACGGGTGAAGAGAATCAAGAAGAGTGTCACCATTGCTGTTCCGCGTGAAATGTTTGTGGCAATGGCGGCACCCTCAACACCGAGGGCTGGCATTCCGAAATGTCCGAAGATGAGCGAGTAGTTGCCGATGATGTTCACCACATTCACCAACATCACCACCAACATAGGATACACCGCCTTATGATCGGCGCGCAATGAAGCTGACACGGTGAGATGCATCGCCTGGAAGATGGCTCCTGCACCGGCAATCTGCATATATGGCAAACCATATTGCATCAGATCGTCTTTCAATCCCATCCAGCCTAATAGCAGTTCGGCACCAAACGAGAGTATCAGCGAGATGAGAGCACCCACAACGAGGTTGAGCACAAGGGCAAGGGCTGTTATCTGCTCCATCTTGTCGCGACGACTGGCACCTAGATACTGCGAACAGAGCACTGTTGTTCCGATGTTGATTATTTGGAACACGAGAAAGGCGAAGGTGATGAGCT
>JAUNIK010000046.1 GCA_030523505.1 Prevotellaceae bacterium
CTGTGTGCTCAGCGTTGCACAACTGTGCGCCCACCGTCCGCACAGTTTCATTTCACCCAAATGAGACCTTCATTTGGGCGTTCTGACGACCGATTTGCGCGCAAATTGCTTCTCATTCCACCGTTTTAATATTCTGCATCATTTCATTTACTCCCCCCTTGAGGCTGGGGGGACTGTCAAAAAGCCGAAAACTCCTATCATCTTTCCTATCATCCTCAAATCCCCAGTAAATAAAGGACAAGCGAGAGAATGATGATATGAATGATAGGAAAAAATCAAAAAAACAAAAATATGAAATATTTTGGCTATTTGTTAGATGTTTTTGCACATTATGGTTGAAATTACCACGATATGCTCACAAATATGTTCTAAACACACCTTCTGTTTCAATATCAATGTAAAATATAGGTTTGGAGTGTGCAAAAAGTAGCGAATTTAACCATTACAGGAGTGAAAATACACTGAAATACGCATGATTTTGCCCCAAAACCATCGCAAAATCCATAGATTTATGCAATGATATAGCAATTAGGCACAACTATATGAAGAAGATCACAAGGAAAGACCGGTGTTTGTTTTTTATGATGAAAAATGGATTAACATTATGATGAAGGCCTTTAGCCTTTGTGCCTTGTCGCATATTCATTGCCTAAGAATAAACTCTTTGCCAATGAATCTGACTCCAATGCCACTCTCGCTCTTATGAGCCTCGAGTGCATCATAATATTAATCTAAAATCGCTGTCGCAGCAAAATATTAAAAAATCTGTTCACGCGCCACTATCCCCGCACTGTCAGAAAGAGAATCTTCTTAGCCCTCCCCCCTCGGGGGAGCGGGGAGAGGGGCTATTTTTTAATATTTTGCTGCCTGCGGCCATTCTAATCGCGGAAGCGCTTGGTGAGGTCGGCGAATTCCTCGATGCGGCGGTCGCGGAGGAATGGCCACCAACGACGCACATTCTCGCTGTGCTCAAGGTCGAGTTTCACGATGACGCTCTCTTCCTCGTTGTCGGAGGCACGATAGTAGAGTTCTCCCTGTGGACCGGCAACAAAGCTGGATCCCCAGAACTGGATGCCTGGTGTCTGACCGCTTGGATCTGGCTCGAAACCGACACGGTTGACGGCAACGACTGGTAGTCCGTTGGCTACGGCATGGCCGCGCTGAACGGTTGTCCATGCCTCACGCTGACGCTGCTGCTCCTGAGGTGTGTCGGAGGCTGCATAGCCGATGGCTGTAGGGTAGATGAGTATCTCGGCTCCGGCGAGTGCCATGAGGCGTGCTCCTTCGGGATACCACTGGTCCCAGCATACCTGTACGCCGAGACGGCCTACTGAGGTGTCGATAGGATGGAAACCGAGGTCGCCTGGGGTGAAATAGAACTTTTCGTAGTAGGCAGGGTCGTCAGGGATGTGCATCTTTCGGTAGGTGCCGGCGATGCTTCCGTCGCGCTCGATGACAACGGCAGTGTTGTGATAGAGTCCTGGTGCACGACGCTCAAAGAGCGAGGTGACGATGACGACATTCAACTGGCGTGCCAGTTCGCCGAAGAAATTGGTGGAAGGACCAGGGATTGGCTCGGCGAGGTCGAAGTTATCTACGTCCTCCACCTGACAGAAGTAGAGGGAGTTGTGCAGTTCCTGCAATACGATGAGTTCTGCGCCTCGCTGTGCGAGGTCAGTGATGTTCTCCGCCAGACGGAGGAGGTTCTTTCTTGTGTCAGCAACATTATGCTGCTGGAGGATTCCTATTTTAAGTTCACGCATGATTCTATAACGATAACGATGACGATAACGATAACTAGTTTTATCGATAACGATGACTATTTTTTAGTGGACTCTGGGTATTGCATCGTCAGGCAGTGGATGGAGCCGTGCTGACGGATGATGATACGGGAGTCGATAGGGATGATGTCCCTGCCGGGGAAGGCTTCGCCGATGATGCGACAAGCCTCGGCGTCAAGGTCGGGCTGATCGTAGGTAGGCACGAGGACGGCTCCGTTGATGATGAGGAAATTGGCGTAAGTGGCTGGCAGTCGCTCGTCATCATAGTAGCAAGCCCTCGGCATAGGGAGTGGCTGGATGCGATACTCCGGGTTGGCGTCACGGAATGCTTGCAGTTCCTGCTCCAAAGCGAGGAAGTCGGCATGCTGCTCGTCGGAAGCATCGGTGCTCTGCACATATAATAAGGTGTGGTCGGGACAGATTCGCACTATTGTGTCGATATGTCCGTCGGTGTCGTCGCCAATGAGGTTGCCGTGGTTGAACCACACTATACGCTCGGCATGAAGACGCTCCTTGAGCTGGTTCTCCACATCAGTCTGGGTGAGCGGCTGGTTGCGGTGTGGCGCCATGAGGCACTGCGAGGTGGTGAACACCGTGCCCTGTCCGTCGCTCTCGATAGAGCCACCCTCGAGCACGAAGTCATCATTGTCGATGAGTTCGCCCTGTATCACTCCTGCTGCATGAAGACGACGGGTGATGAGGTTGTCGTGGGCAGCCTCGAACTTGTCGCCCCATCCATTGAAACGGAAGTCGAGCACCTGACGGTTGCCTTCGCCATCCATGAGGGTGATACCTCCGTGGTCGCGAGCCCATGTGTCGTTGACCGGACATTCCACTATGGTGACGCGCTCCATCTGACGCTCGGTGAGGGCGGTGAGGAGAGCTTCACGGGTGGCATCGGGAGTCTGCGAAGCTATGATGAGTGGTTCATAACGGGTTATAGCCTCTGTCATCTGGACGAGGGTGTTGACGATGTCGGAGAGATAAGGCGCCCAATCGGTGTCGGCATGCGGCCAAGTGAGTTGGATGCATGTCTGAGGAGCCCATTCGGCTGGTAATATTGATATGTTTGCTGTCATTTTTGAATATTTATTTGCAAATTTACTTGTTTTTTTCCAAATATAAAAAAAATATACTACTTTTGCATTATGATTGAACTGAAAAATGTTACAACGATACAGAAGGCCGACACGAAAGGGCTGGAAGATTATTCACTGGTGGTGAACAACGGTCAGATGTGTGTGCTCGACAAATGGGAGGGAACTCTCGTGATTCGCACGCTTTTGGGATTCCAACCAGTGGAGGAGGGATATGTCACTTTTGACGGTATGCCGCTGAGCGAGCGTTCGGCAGTGTTCTTGAGAAAGATGATAGCCTATGTGCCAAGTCCTGAGGGCTTCGACAATGTGGAAGACCTGACGCAGAAACAGGTGGAACTGGTGGAGGAAGCCCTCCATTCGGATGCCGACATTCTGTTGGCAATAGATCCTGTGTCGCATCAGTCGGAAGAGGCGGCTGAGAATATCATGAACGCCCTAAGGCACAAAGCCCAGCAGGGTAGAGTGGTGATTGTGGCAGGGGGACGGCCCCACCCATCCTCCCCTCAAGGGGAGGCGCATTAAAGCCTTGTATTACAGAACGAATATAATTAGTGGAATCAGTTGATAATAGAATATAGATGAAAGCGAAGATATCGAAGAGTTTGGTGTTGCCGATGCTCTATGGGGTGTTGGCTTCGTGGGTAGTGATGGGTGGCATCGGTGTGGCACTGATGGTGAAATATACCGAACTGCCGGTTTGGGCGATGATACTCATAGCTACTGCTATGCTGGCGTTCACCGTACTCCCAGCGATGATGCGTGCAGGATGGGTTTACAGCAACCTGCGCCGACATCATAATGCAGAGTATTATTATAGTATAGGTAACGGTCAGGAGCCGAACAAAGCCTTGGCTGTGTATGAGCGTCGCGTGAACAGAACTGTATCGGCCTGGTTGCAGCGCAACCTCCTGAAACCAGCGTTCAACTCAGGCGTGATAGCCTACTTGCTGTTGGTCATCGCTTCTGGCGAATGGATCACCTCGCTGTGGGGCGTGGGTGCAATAGCACTGCTGGTAGTGGCAGTGGAGGTAGGTGTGTGGACAATGCTCCTCGCCGCAAGAAAACTGAGTTACGATAAGTATGGGAATCAGAGTTAAAAAACATTAATGTTTTATACGAGATATAGCGATTTCCCGGGGAATTGCGTAACTTTGCATAGCAAAAGTATGCGATAAAGCGAAATTTAGCGTGAAAATAAGAGAAGTGGTTGATGCCCTTGAACGATTCGCGCCTCTGCCGTTGCAGGAAAGCTACGATAATGCTGGCTTGCAAATTGGATTGACAGAAGCGGAAATTTCAAGGGTATTATTGTGTCTTGACGTGACCGAATCCATAGTGGATGAGGCCATCGCAAAGGGCTGCAATGTTATTGTGGCTCATCATCCGTTGATATTCGCTAAACTGGCGCATATCACCGGTCAGACCTATGTGGAGCGTTGTGTGGCAAAGGCAATCAAGAATGATATCGCTATCATTGCCATGCACACAAATATGGATGCTGCCTTCGGAGGAGTGAACCACCGTATTGCCCAGAAGATGGGGCTCACGGATGTGGCGTTCTTCGGCAGTCAGCAGACCATCGGGGGCGTTGACGGCGGTCAGGGCGTAGTGGGCAACCTGCCTGAAAGCCTTGGTGCAGAAGAGTTCCTGGCGATGGTAAAAGAGCGCTTCCATGTGGAATGCGTCATGACCAACGAACTGTTGTCACGACCAATACGCCGGGTGGCAGTGTGCGGTGGAGCAGGCTCATTCCTGCTCGGCGAGGCATTGAAAGCCGGTGCCGATGCTTTTGTTACTGGTGAGATGTCGTACCACGGATATTTCGGTCACGAACAGCAGATACAGATTGCTGTGATTGGACATTACCAGAGCGAGCAGTTCACCACAGAGGTGTTCCGCGACATACTCGAGCCGATGGGCGTGGAGTGTGTGATATCAGAGATTAATACGAATCCAATAAAATATTTATAAGATACTATGGCAAAGAAAGTTGTAGAAATGACTGTTGAAGAGAAGTTGGAGACTCTCTTCAAATTGCAGAAGGCTCTCACACAGATGGACGAGAAGAAGGCTCTCCGTGGTGAGTTGCCTCTCGAAGTACAGGACCTTGAAGATGAGATTGAAGGTCTTCATACACGAGTAGATAAGTTCGCCTTCGAGATTGAGGACTATCAGCACGCTATCAACGCTCGTCGCGGTGATATGGAGTTGGTACAGCAGAAGGTTGACACATACAAGAAGCAGATCAACGAGGTGCGCAACAACCGTGAGTTTGACACCCTTACAAAGGAGATAGAGTTCCAGAGCCTCGAGATTGAGCTCTGCAACAAGAAGATTAAGGAAGCTCTCCAGCGTATCGAGGAGCGTAAGGCTGACTTGGCAAAGGCTGAGGAGATGATCGAAGAGCGCACTCAGGACCTTCTTCACAAGCGTGAGGAGTTGTCAGAGATCATGCAGGAGACACGTGAGACAGAGGAAGTGCTCCGCGAGCAGGCACAGGAGTATGAGGCAAAGATTGAGCCACGCCTCCTTGCTTCATTTAAGCGTATCCGTAAGAGCGCTCGCAACGGTCTCGGCGTTGTATATGTACAGCGCGATGCTTGTGGCGGTTGCTTCTCGAAGATTCCACCACAGCGTCAGCTCGATGTGAAGCTCCACAAGAAGATTATCGTTTGTGAGTACTGCGGTCGTATCCTCATCGATCCAGAGTTGGCAGGCGTACAGGTTGCTACTGCTACCGAGGAGAAGCCAAAGCGCACTCGTAAGAGTGGCACAACCTCGCGCCGCAAGAAGGCTGAGGCTGCAGCTGAGGCTGCTGAAAACGCAGCAGAGTAAGAATCGGCTTTTTAAGAGTCGTTGAACAGATTACAGGTGGGTTCTATAAAATATACGACTATGAAAAAGAAGACTTTACTGGCTATCGTTGTCGTAATGGCAATGATGAGCTCGTGCTCAACAAGTACATCGGCACTCAACGATCTTCGTAGTCTCTCAAACAAGATTGAAGCAGAAGGTGCAACCTACGGCTATTCAGACTGGGCGAGAGTGGCAAGCAAATACTATGATGTTGACCAGAAGATTGTAAAGCATATCCAGAAACGTGAATATACCGACCAGGAAATGGAGGAGATAGGCGTGCTTCAAGGTGAGTGCATCGGAGGTTTTGCCAAAGGACTCGGTCAGAACCTTTCCAATGCCGCATCAAATATCGGCAGTCTCGTAAAAGGACTTGTCAAGGGCATTAAGGAGAATTTCAATATACAATAACAAAACAAATAAGGGCTCGGCAAACACCGAGCCCTTATTGTATCTATATGTAGATGCTCTTACTTGACGAGCACCTTGCGGACAGTACCGTTTGAGTACTTGATGATGTTGAGGCCCTTCTCCTCGCCGTTGATACGCTGACCGTTGATGTTGTAGCGAGCTACCTCAACAACTGGCTGTGCAGGCTCTACAGGCTGTGCGATGCCGAGCTCTACATCAGGGAGCAAGCCTTCCATCTTCTTGCGGAGAACCATAGCCCAAAGGCCCCCGATTACCGAACGGGCACGGAAACCGCGTACATGACGACTGTCGGTCCAGTGCCAGTCAGAAAGAGGCCAACGGTCGGTGGTCTCGTTAGCCCACTTCCACTCTGGATCCATGAATGCCTCGAAGTCTGCCTGACTCTCAGTCATTGCTGCAGTCCAAGCCGCCCAGTCACTCTTGCCTGTAGCATCACGACTGTCGAGAGGCAAGCCCCAAGTCTTGACCTTTGTCTTGTAGTAAGCAATATCGGTAGCGATTACGTCGCCTGTGTATTCATCGTTGAAGATATTCCAACCCCAGAGTTTATCCCAGAGCATGTTATACTTCAAACCCCAGTGGCGCGGATTCTCGTACTCCATATAGTACCATGTGCCATCCTCAGAGCGAGTCTTGTCAACCCAGTAGTGAGCATATTCGCGAGCGATAGCCATGTGCTCCTCGTAGATATCGTCATGACCGAGCATCTTGGCAATCTCAGCATAAGCGGCGATACCCATGATAGCCTTTACGGCGAGGTTGGCGTTACGGTTGCTGAAGCCCTTGAAGTCATCGGTACAGAGTTGGTTCTCTGGATCCTTGCCATAGTCAACGAGGTACTTTGACCAGCGCTTGATGATGCTCCAGTACTTGTTGAGATAGTCGAGGTCGCCATCGATCTTTGCGATGTAAGCCGCGAGGGTGATGATATTTGCATTCTCCTCGAGAGGCATTGTAGAACCATCGTTAGCCCAAGGGTTGCCATATACATTGCCGTTAGCGTGAGGATATGTACCGAGGTCGTGAGCTGCATAGTCGAAGTTCCAGCGACCTGTAGCCTGGTATTTTAGGATAGAGGTGATCATACCCTTTTCAAGCACTGGGTTGTATGCCAGGAAGATTGGCGCAGATGGGTAGGTGAGATCGACGGTGTTGACACAACCGTTAGAGTTGTTCTCCTTTGAGAAGTACATTATGTCGCCGTCTTTGTCGCGGAACAGTTTGTGAGCAGCCAGACAGTGACGATAGGTGCCCGAGAGAAGTTCTGCATATTTCTTACCACCGGTGTTGAATGCGTCTTCATAGATGAGTTTATCCATGTCGCGAGCCACAGCCATGTGGTGATAGTAGTTATGACGGAAATCGTCGAATGCCTCGAAGATGGTCTTTCCATCGCGAGCCCAGTAACCTGGGTAATCTTCATTCCAGAGACGGATATCCTTGCGCTCGTCGTAGCCCACCATCATATAGCTCTTTGCCTCCTTGGTGGTGCCAAGATCGTTGACAAGAGAAACGAGAGGGTAGTCCTCGTAGCCCTTAGAACGGAGGGTGCTCTCGCGAGGGTTCTTCACATATCCATATTCTGCGAACTCGCTCTCGACGGTGTTCTTGTCAGCATAGGTGACTGTACCGTTGATGCCTGGCAGATAGATGTAACCCCAGTCGATGCTTCGGAGGTCGCCGGCTGTCTTGAGGACAGGCTGTGCCGAAGAACCGGTCTTCACATATTTCACACCGTTCTCCTCGACGCTTTCTGTGCGTGTAGCAACGATGTCGAATACGGTCATCTCTGGTGTGTAACCATAGAAGAACTGCACTGAATGTGGCTGGCCGTCGTTAGAGCGAACACGGTAAGAGATGTAGTTGATTGGGGTAGAGATGAGGTCGAGGTCGTGGATGTCCATTGGTGCAGTGAATACTACATCGAGATCAACAGGACCACAGGTGAAGTTGTAGAATGTGTTGCAGGCAAGTACATCGCAGTTGGTCTGCTGAGCAAGAACCTCGGTAGGCACGTTTGTCTTCACATTCTCATAGACACCGAAGTCGCAGTAAGCACCGCCCTCTTTGTTGTAGCAGTAAACGGCAACAACATTGTCACCCTCGTGGAGATACTCTGAAGGGATTTTTTCCACCTCGTTAGGAGCCCAAGTGTAGCCTGTATCGACAATCTTGTGGCCGTTAATATAAAGGTAGAAATAGTCGTCGTGGGAATACTTTGCATAGAACTCTTTCTGGAGATCATCGGCGGTGAGAGTCATGTGGCGACGGATGTAGAGACCATTGTTGGTGCCGGTCTGGAACCATTCTGTGTGCACATTTCTGTGCCAGTCTTCGTTACACTCCTTGCTACCGCCATCGAACTTGCCCTTTGGACAGCCGAAAGCGCCCTGCTTTGTCTCCCACTGACTTGCATCGAAATTGCTCGATGACTCATAATCCTCCTGAGTCCATTTGATACCTGTTCCCGAAGGCTTTGTACCAATATGGGTGAGAGCCGACCATGAAGCGTCGGAAGCCATAGGGAGCACTGGGTTGGCAAGGATGTATTTTTCCTGCTTGCCCATCCAACGGTAAACGGTTCCGTCTACTCGGAGCAGGCCGTCCATAGGTTTTCTGATGTTTGCCCAGTGGGTGGTGTTGCCCTGATTCAGTTCATCGTAAGGCGACCAGAACGAGATGAAAGGGTCGTTCATGATGAGCGGTACAGAAGGCAGACGAAGGTCGATGTTCTTGTAAGGCTCAAAGAATTCGTCGCTCTGTGCGAACGATGTTGCGGCCGACAGCAGTGTCAGCAGAGCAATGATTGTTCTTTTCATTTTGAGTTTTGGTTTTGTCTTTGGTTATTATTATTTATTGATGTTTATTCCTGTTTTTGGCTCCGTTACACATTATTATATATAAAGGCTTTGCAAATATAGCTTTTTTTTGAGAAATAAGCAAGAAATAAACTGATTATTTGAAATAATAATGGGAGATTCGCTTAATCCTGTACCAGATTATTACTAATCTCTCTTCAAATGGAAACCAACTTCAAACGAGAATAATCCCTAAATTCTGCCGATTCTACCGTCTCATATTTTGCGTATTTGCAAGCGACTGTACTGTTGGTCGTAAATATTAAAAATATGACGAGCCAGAAAGTGGTACCGGCTCGCCATTTTATGCAGATTTGTGAAAATCAGGGTAGGGCATTTCTCATTGTATATTTGCCTTTGTGAATTTACAATGTTAAATATTTTCGTACTCAGGAATATCTTCAAGAAATAAATATTTTTGATTATCATAATCCATCTTGCAGCAATAGTGATTCAAACCGTTGCTGACAATCAAATAGTCAACATGAAGTTGCATATTATAGACCGTTATCTGGTCGAACACTTTCTGTGTAATGGTTATTGTAGGGGCCTTATACTCCACTATTACGCGTGGCTTCAAATCGCGATTGTATAGCACAGAATCGGCTCTCAATGTCTTGTCGCCGACAGAAAGTGCCACCTCATTGGCAAGCAGTTCCTTTGGGAAATGTTTCTCGTTGATGAGGTAGTGGACGAAGTGCTGGCGTACCCATTCCTCGGGAGTCAGTGCCACATATCGCTTGCGAAGAATGTCGAAAACAGTAGGTCGCGACGGTGTTCCAGCCAGACGAAGCGAGGGAGTGGGGAGATTGAGCTCGTACATTTTTAAAAGTTTTTTCTTTGTAATTACAGTGATATTTCGTATCTTTGCATTTTAATAGCAAACCTTTTGCAAAGGTACTAAAAATTCCATTAAACAGCAAAAAATCAATGGCAGTAAGATCAAACGGTGTCACTTTTGAGAGTATAATGCACAATATCAAGGCTCGTGAATTCTCACCTATTTATATATTAATGGGTGAGGAGTCGTACTATATTGACAAAATTTGCGATGCTTTGATGGAGTCGGTACTACCGGAAGAGGAACGCGAGTTCAATCAGTTTGTGGTTTTCGGTTCGGATGTCACATCTGCCCAGGTGGCAGATCTTGCTCGTGAACTTCCGATGATGTCACAGTATAAGGTCATCGTGGTGAAGGAAGCGCAGAATCTTAAAAACCTCGATGAGTTGGAAAAGTATCTCGATCATCCTTCGCCTCAGACCGTTCTTGTGTTTTGCCACAAAAACGGTTCGGTGGACAAGAGAAAGAAATTTGTGTCGAAGGCTCAAGCAGTGGGTGTTGTTTTCGAAAGTGCAAAACTCAACGAGAGAGCTCTTCCTGGTTTTATAGAAAACTATCTTAAAATTCGCAAGGTTGCAATTGACCCGAGAACAGCTATGGTCATCGCCGAATCAATTGGCCAAGATCTAAGTCGTCTTGCTTCGGAGTTGGATAAGTTGTGTCTGGCTCTTCCTGAAAATGATCGTCGAGTGACAGGCGAGTTAGTGGAGGAGTGCATCGGAGTCAGCAAGGAGTATAACTCGTACGAACTCCGAAATGCCATCATAAACAAGGATGCGATGAAGGTTAATCGCATAATAAACTTCTTTGACAAAAATCCAAAGTCAGGCGGAATCTATGTTATACTGCCTTCTTTGTTCTCTTACTTCCAGAATCTGATGGTTGCCTGGTATGCTCCTGATCGTTCTTCGGCAAAGGGTATTGCTGAGCATCTTGAACTCCGTGCGGAGTGGGCGGCTAAGGAATATCAGACTGGTATGCGAAATTACTCTGCCATGAAAACGATGCAGATAATTTCCAAGTTACGCGAGATCGATGAGAAAAGTAAGGGATTAGACTCGCCAAATACCTCTACAGGTGACCTTTTACGTGAGTTAGTTTTCTTTATTTTGCATTAAAAGCCCCGTTTCGGGGCTATTTTTTTGCTAGTTTGTCGATTTTCAAAATGCCTAAAAATAGCCCGGAATACCGATAAATACTGGGAATTCCACGATTTCTAATGCCTCAAAACTCGCGTATTTCCAAATAAATTGCCCGTTGTACAGAATATCCCAGAATTTTGAAAAATCAGCTCTTTCCACTTCTCGCTGATTTTGCGTTAACATTTATTAGTATCAACAAAACCAAAACAAAGGTTTAGATTTACAAACATAACAACCAAATAATTTCGGTTTTTATAGCCATATATTTGTGGTTGTAAACAGGATGTAAAGCATAAATACACATTTACAAATCAATATTCATAATAAA
>JAUNIK010000047.1:0-1717 GCA_030523505.1 Prevotellaceae bacterium
AACCCATTCGGAGGAGGGAAGCCTCACCCCCAGATAAAACTATTAAAATAACAATTATGAACATATCTGTATTCATGATATCTGTGTGTTGCGGTTTGATACTGCTTTCAATTATCAGCTGCATGATGAATCCACTTTTCAGAATGCCTAAAGAAGAGGAGGAGGAGAAGCCCGAAGATATATCTTCGGGAACAGGAACGGACTGCCCGCCGCTCTCGCTGATAATCATGGTGCATGGCGATGTTGACACCCTCGAGCGCAACATGCCGCTGTTCCTTTCGCAGCAGTATGCTCCAGGATTCCAGATTATCGTCGTTGCTAACGAGGGTGACTCGGAGGCAAGCGACCTGATGAAGCGCTACAAGGACGAACCCCGTCTGCAGTCGACCTTCATCCCGATGACTGCCCGCTATATCAGTAAGGAGAAACTGGGCATCACCCTTGGTGTGAAGGCAGCAAAGCACGAGTGGTGTCTGCTCATCGACGGACGTTGCTACCCAGAGAGCGACCAGTGGCTCGCGAAGATGGGTGCTGCCTGTACCGACGAGAATAATATCGTGATGGGATATTCCAACTTCTCGCATGAGTCGAAGGTATTCCAGCGTTTCAGTCGTCTGCGCCATTTTGCACGCATCTATCGCGAAGCAGCAAACGGCACTCCTTATGCTTCAACTCACTCGAACCTTGCGTTCCGCAAGAGCGACTTCATCAAAGGCGATGGTTACAGAGGCAATCTGGAGTGTGTTCGCGGTGAGTATGATTTCATTGTCAACAAATACGCGGAAGAAGGTCGTTCAGCCGTTGTTGCCAACCTTGATGCAATGATAACAGAGGATATGCCAACAAAGAAACATTGGCGTAGCAGCCGTCTGTTCTATATCCACTCATGCAAACTCATGAAACACGGATTCTGGCATAAGATGCTCGGTATCACAGACTCTATCCTGCTCCACCTTACATGGATTCTTTCGATTCTTGCCATCATTGCCGGTGCTATGGTACAGAACTGGGTAGTGCTTGGTTCAGCAGTCCTTGCACTGCTAATCAGTATCGTGTGGCGCACCGTCATCGGTCGCAAGGCATCACTGCGATTCAATGCGAAGATTCCTGCATGGGCTATAGTGCTATTGGAACTGACATCCGTATGGCACACTCTCTTTGACCGCATTCACTATCGCACAGCAAGCAAATACGACTTCACCTGTCATAAACTATGAGAATACGACTACTGCTCGGTGCTGATCCCGACAAGAACAGGATCCCGGAACAAATGCTCACCATGCTTACCAAGGAACTGGGCAAGGACGGAAGCATCGTACTGACTGACGAAAATCCCGATGTCATTCATCTCGTCGGGGCATGGACATCATCGACTGTGGGCATTGCAAAAGATGCTCACGCAAAGGCTATTGCATTTGTGCACACACCTCTAGGTACACTCTCTCCATGGTACAAGCCATCGACGAGCCATGTGAAACTGACATCAAAGAGCACCTTTGTGGTGGCATCGGGACAGATGGAAAACGAACTGCTCAACGACGGTCGCAGGGAGAACCTGAAGATGGTGCTCAATGCCGTTGTGACACAGAAGACATCGGCAGCGTTGATGTGCAGCGAGTACAGGGCAATTTACCACGAGGCAGTGAAACGTAATGACGAGGCTGTCTGGGATGCGGTAGATAGCAAGATGAACCTGCTGAAGGACATCGACCCAGTG
>JAUNIK010000047.1:1727-11337 GCA_030523505.1 Prevotellaceae bacterium
ATGCGCAGTATCTCGTGCAGCGAAAGAATCTCCCACAGATTTTCCTCAACCAGTTAGCCGACGTGATGGAGAGAAGCGACTACGATGAGGACAAATTGGCAGGAGTACTGAAACTCATCAAGCTCTATCAGTTCACTCAGAATATAGAGCATGTGATGATGACCACAGCAAATCTTGGCGAAGGCTATATGCCCGTACCTTATAAAGAAGACAAGGCATCGAAGGCGATGCTTGATATGATAACAGACTACAACAAACTATCAAATTAATTCTACCATGCCTAACAAAAGATACAATCTGAAACGCGACAAGCGTTATCTTGAACTCCTCGCACAGTCATTTCCAACTGTAGCCGAGGCAAGTACTGAAATTATCAACCTCCAGGCCATTCTCAACCTGCCGAAAGGAACCGAGCACTTCCTTGCTGATATCCATGGTGAGCATCAAGCTTTTCTCCATGTGCTGAAGAATGCTTCTGGAAACATCAAGAGAAAGGTGAACGAGCTATATGGTTCAGAACTCACACTCAACCAGAAGCGTGAGTTCTGTTCGCTGATATATTACCCTGAAGAGAAACTGGAAATCATCAAGGCGAAAGGCGAAGATACACACGCTTGGTACATTGATACCATTCAGCGTCTGGTGACTCTCTGCCGTGAGGTGTCGAGCAAATACACCCGTTCGAAGGTGCGCAAGTCGCTTCCTGTCGATTTCTCATACATCATCCAAGAGCTTCTGCACGAGAACACCGACAGGCCATCGAAGAAGACCTATGTGAATGTCATCATCGAGACCATCATCTCCACCGGTCGTGCCGACGATTTCATCATTGCCATCTCGAATGTCATCCAGCGCCTCATTATCGACGAGCTACATATCCTTGGCGACGTTTACGACCGTGGTCCTGGTGCTCATATCATCATGGACACCTTGCGCCAATACCACAGCTGGGACATACAGTGGGGCAACCACGATGTGCTTTGGATGGGTGCTTGCGTGGGCAACACTGCATGTATCTGCAATGTGATTCGCCTCTCTCTACGATATGCCAACCTCTCAACACTTGAAGACGGTTACGGTATCAACATGATGCCTCTTGCAACCTTCGCCATGGAGACCTATGGCGATGACCCATGCGAGGAGTTCATGCCTCGTGTTATCGGCAAAAAGGGCGACGACCAGAAGATGACTCGCCTCACAGCACAGATGCACAAGGCAATTTCTGTGCTTCAGTTCAAGGCGGAGGCAGAGATAATAAAGCGTCATCCTCACTGGAAGATGGACGACCGTTGTATGCTCAACCTCGTAGACTATGAGAAGGGCACAATCACCATCGATGGCAAGGAGTATGCGCTGAAGAGCAACCACTTCCCTACCGTCGATCCTGCCAACCCATCGGCTTTCACTGAGGAGGAGTTGCTGCTCATAAAGCGTCTCCGCCATTCGTTCAAGATGAGCGAGAAACTGGCAAAGCACATGCGTTCGATGCTTCGTCACGGTTCGATGTATGCAGTATGCAACGGCAACCTGCTCTATCATGCTGCTATCCCATTGAACGAGGATGGAACATTGCGTGAAGTGGAGGTTGTCAGTGGACATACATTCTCTGGCCGTGAACTGTTGGATGCCATCGACATTCTTATCCGCACAGCCTTCCAGCAGGATGCCGACCAAGAGGATAAACAGTATGCCAAGGACTACTTCATGTATCTGTGGTGCGGACCGGAGAGTCCTCTGTTCAACAAATCGAAGATGGCTACCTTCGAGCGTTACTTCATCGACGACCATGATGTCCACCACGAGGATAAGGGCTACTATTTCAAGATGCGCGACGATGAGGAGGTTGCCGACCGTATTCTCGATGCATTCGGTGTCACTGGCGATGCGCGTCATATTATCAACGGTCATGTGCCTGTTCATGCAGCCGAGGGCGAGAACCCTATCAAAGCCAACGGCAAACTGATGGTGATCGATGGTGGATTCTCACAGCCATATCATAAGACAACGGGTATCGCGGGATATACCCTCGTATATCATTCGCGCGGTTTCCAGCTTGTTCAGCATGCTCCATTCACCAGTGCAGCCGAGGCTATCATGAACGGTACCGACATCAAATCGACAACACAGATTGTCGAAATGAGTGCCCACAGAATGCTTGTGGGCGATACCGACCGTGGTAGTGAACTGAAACAGCAGGTTGTCGACCTGAAGGAACTGCTCTATGCCTACCGTCACGGTTGGGTGAAGGAGCAGGAGTAAAGCCCCTTTCCCCCACCCCCTTTCTTCTGCCCTCCCTCGTCGAGCGAAGCGGCAGAGCCGAGCGCCCCGCTCGGGGCAAGGGGAGTAAAATGCCTCGTATAAAGAAAACTATATCATTATGTCATTCTGTCTAAAAAATAAAATCAGCGCGATTGTTTTCGTTTTCGTATTCGTTTTCGTGCTTCCTGGCGGTGCACAGGTGCGTTGGAACCAGACCTACCAGAACTATATCGACCAGTACAAGGATGTGGCTATCGACCAGATGCTGCACTACAACATCCCTGCATCCATCACACTGGCACAGGGACTGTTGGAGAGTGGTGCAGGACGCAGCGACCTCGCTACCAAGGGCAACAACCACTTCGGTATAAAATGTCACGACTGGACCGGCAAGACGATGCATCATGATGATGATGCCCGTCAAGAGTGTTTCCGCGTGTATGATTCCGCATTGCAGAGCTACGAGGATCATAGCAAGTTCCTGCATGGAAAACAGCGATATGCGAGTCTGTTCCAACTCGACCGCACTGATTACAAAGGATGGGCACACGGTTTGAAGGCTGCCGGATATGCCACCAACCCTCAGTACGCCTACATGCTGATAAACATCATCGAGTGCTACAACCTCGCACAGTATGACAAGGCTACAAACTACGACAAGTTCATCGTTGAACATCTGCCGAAAAACACTATTGCCACCACAAACGACGGCAGTCATGTGATAAAGATGTGCAACAAAAACTACTATGTCATTGCCCACAAGGGTGACACATTCCGCACACTCGGCGAGGAGTTCGACATTTCCTATCGCAAACTGGCTAAATACAATGAGCGCAACAAAAAGGATGTGCTCCACGAGGGCGACATCGTGTACCTGAAGAAGAAACGTTCAAAGGCCGACAAATCGTTCAAGCACAAGCCTCATGTAGTGAAAGCCGGCGAGAGCATGTACACCATAGCACAGAAGTACGGCATCACTCTGAAATCGCTCTACAAGAAGAACGGCCTGCCTTACGACTACCAACTCCATCCTGGTGCTACCTTGCGCGTATATTAAATAAGGTGAAAGTCCAGCCCCCCCCCGAAGGGGAGTTTATTAAGTAAAAAGTGAAAAGTGAAAAATTATATTAACAAAATTTTGAGTCTCTTTAGCCTCCCCTTTGTGGGCTGGGGGGCTGTCATTGCCATTGCTATCACCCTCCCGTGCGAAGCACAGGATTTTGATCGGTATTTCACCGATGCGACACTGCGTCTCGACTACTCGTTCGCTGGCGATGCACTGAGCCAGGATATCAGTCTCGACCGACTGAACACCATCCCTGGATGGTACGGCAAACGACAGCATCTTGCTGAACTGCCTGTCGAGGGCAACGGACAGGTGATTGTGCGCGACCATAAATCGCAGCAAGTCATCTACAGCAACTCTTTCTCAACCCTCTTCCAGGAATGGCTCTCATACGATGAAGCACAGACCCTTCGCCGTTCGTTTGAGAATGTGTTTCTCGTGCCAATGCCGAAGGACACCGTAGATATCACCGTGCAGTTGAAGAACAACCGCCGTGAGGTGATGACGCAGATGATTCATCAGGTGGTGCCTACCGACATCCTCATCCGTCATATCGGCGAAAGTCATGTCACACCTTACGAGACTCTCATCTCATCCGCCAATCCAGACCGATGTATGCACATCGCCTTTGTGGCCGAGGGCTACACCGAACAGGAGATGGATATTTTTCTAAACGACTGTCGCATTGCCACTGACGCAATCTTTGCCCACGAACCTTTCAAAACGATGAAGGACCGATTCAATGTGGTGGCAGTGAAGTCGGCATCAGAGGAGAGTGGCACCAGCGAACCGGCCAACGGAATATGGAAGCGCACGGTGTTGAGCAGTCATTTTGACACATTCTATTCCGATCGCTATCTCACAACACTCAACCTCAAGGATCTGCACGATGTCCTTGCCGGTGTACCTTATGAGCATATCATCGTGCTGGTGAACACCGAGAAATATGGCGGTGGGGGTATCCTGAACTCATACAACCTATCGATGACTCATCACGAGAAATTCCGTCCGGTGGTGGTTCATGAGTTCGGTCACAGTCTGGCCGGTCTTGCCGACGAATACTACTACGACTACGAACCAATACCTATGTATCCTCACGACATAGAACCGTGGGAACCAAACATCACTACCTTGGTAGATTTCGACTCGAAGTGGAAAGATATGGTCGGTAAGGATGGTGTTGACACCATTGAGGGAGCAGGCTACAGTGCGAAGGGTGTCTATCGCCCTACCCTCGACTGTCGTATGCGAACAAATGAGAACCCTGAGTTCTGCCCCGTGTGCAAACGGGCACTTGTAAGGCTTATTGAGTTTTATACAGACCCCTCCACAGCCCTCCCGAAAGAAGGAGATAATTGATACTCTTTCTGATAGTGCACCCTCCATTTGGCACGGATATTGTATGAATTAATGTATGGCAAATTATTTTTCAGATAAAGTAACAAAATTACTCGAGATGAGTCGCAACGAGGCGACACGTCTCTATAGTCGTACCATAGGTCCGGAGCATCTGCTTTTGGCCATACTCCTCGACAACAACAATAAAGCATCAAACATCCTCAACCGACTCAACGCTGACATTGAGGAGATAAAGACCGAACTGGAAGAGAAAGCCCGCAAGGACGGGCATTTTGAAGCGGTAGGCATGAATGGTCCTGCCGTCAACGACAATCTCAACAATATCCTCCGACTGGCTATCCTTGAGGCACGAATGAAAAGAGAACAGGTGGTGACCGAAGAACATATCATCCTAGCTCTGCTCAAAGACCAGTCGAAGAACGATGCCAAGGATGTGCTTGAATCAAACAATATCAACTACGATAACGTCGTTGCGTGCGAGAACAGCGAGGTGACTGCACCACAAGCAAACATCGATGTGCCAGACAGTGAGGACGATGACATACTGATGGAGGCTGACAGCAACAACCGTATCAGTACTGCCACAACGGCACGCAAGAAAGGCACCAAGACTCCGGTCCTCGACAATTTCTCCATCGACCTCACCCAGCAGGCTACCGAGGGAAAACTCGACCCTGTAGTTGGGCGAGATCGTGAGATTCTGCGTATCACCGAGATTCTCTGTCGCAGAAAAAAGAACAACCCTGTGCTCATCGGTGAACCGGGCGTGGGTAAGAGTGCCATCGTTGAAGGACTGGCACAACTCATTGCCGAGCGCAAGACTTCTCCGGTGCTGTTCAACAAACGACTGCTGTCGCTCGATATGTCGGCCATTGTGGCAGGTACAAAATATCGCGGCCAGTTTGAGGAACGACTGAAGGCGCTTATCAAGGAACTTGAGGAAAACGACGACATCATCGTCTTCATCGACGAGATTCACACGATGGTAGGTGCTGGTGGTGCTCCTGGCACTATGGATGCCGCCAACATGATGAAACCGGCTTTAGCTCGTGGCATCATACAGTGCATCGGTGCTACGACACTCGACGAATACCGCAATTCCATCGAAAAGGACGGTGCGCTGGAACGCCGTTTCCAGAAGCTCATCGTTGAACAGACTTCGGCTGATGAAACACTCGAGATACTCCGTAACATAGCCAGTCGCTACGAGAAGCATCATCATGTTCATTACACCGACGAGGCTCTCCAGGCTTGCGTGAAATACACCGAGCGATATATCACAACACGCCAGTTTCCTGACAAGGCTATCGACGCTCTCGACGAGGTAGGTTCAAAGGTGCATCTGAAAAACACCAATATTCCACCGAGGGTTAACGAGTTGCAGGAACAGATTGCCATTGCCGACACAAAGAAGAAGCAGGCTGTAGTAAACCAGAACTTTGAGTTGGCTGCCGCTTTCCGCGACACGCAAGTTCGGTTGGAGAACGAACTGAAGGAACTTCAAGCCTCTTGGCAGCGTGGCGACAGCGGTGAAGTGGCTGAAGTCACCGAGGCTGATGTGGCAGAGGTGGTATCACTTATGTCGGGTGTTCCTGTACAGCGTGTGGCTGAGTCTGAGGGTGTGCGCCTTGTCAATATGAAGGCGAAACTCCAGTCGAAGGTCATCGCCCAGGACAAGGCTATAGAGAAAGTGGTGAAGGCAATACAGAGAAATCGCGTAGGACTGAAAGAGCCTAACCGCCCTATCGGTGTGTTCATGTTCCTTGGTCCTACGGGTGTGGGCAAAACCTATCTCGCCAAGCAGTTAGCTATCGAGATGTTCGGTTCGGCTGATGCTCTGATACGCATCGACATGAGCGAATACACCGAGAGTTTCAACACATCACGACTAATCGGTGCTCCTCCAGGATATGTGGGTTATGAGGAAGGTGGTCAGCTCACTGAGCGTGTTCGCCGCAAGCCTTATTCCATCGTACTGCTCGATGAGATTGAGAAGGCTCATCAGAATGTTTACAATATGCTTTTGCAAGTGCTTGATGAAGGTCGCCTGACCGATGGTAACGGTCGTCTCATCGACTTCCGCAACACCATCATCATCATGACCTCGAATGCCGGCACTCGCCAACTGAAGGAGTTTGGTCGTGGTATTGGTTTCGGGGCAAGCGGCAACATGGGCATGATGCTCAACGAGAACGACAAGGAGTATGCTCGCAGCATTATCCAGAAGAGTCTCTCGAAGCAGTTTGCGCCGGAGTTCCTGAACCGTCTCGATGACATCATCACCTTCGACCAGCTCGACCTTGACGCTGTGAAGAAGATTATCGACATCGAACTGGCATCGCTCTATTCTCGTGTGGAGGCTCTCGGTTATCATCTCGAACTTACTGATGAGGCGAAGGCATTTGTGGCAGAGAAGGGATATGATGTGCAGTTTGGTGCCCGTCCGTTGAAGCGTGCCATCCAGAGTCTCATCGAGGATGAGGTATGCGAACGCCTCTTGTCGGAGTCACTCACCCCTGGTCAGTATATCCTCGTCAGCAAGAACCCTGAGAAGGAAGAATTGATGTTCTAGCCCCCTCCATCTCCCCCTCAAAGGGGAGGGAAGCCTCACCCCCTAACCCCAATTCTTCTGCCCCTACGGAGCGAAGCGCCACCCTTCGGGATGTCGAGCGCTCCCACAAGGCGAGGGGGATTCCATCCGGGGAAGGGTCTTAGGTTGGCTTTTCTATCGGAACCCCGTCATCGTCATCGCTAAATTATGTCATTATGTCATTCTGTCTAAAAAAAATAATATTCGCTTTAGCTTTCACTATCGCCCTCCCTTGCGAAGCTCAGGAGACTGCATTCAACAAGCTCTATGTACCTGAGCAGAAGGACTCCATAGCAGTTGGCAAACTCGCTATCGATGTGGATGCTCTGGCATTCTTCCGCGATAACGAATACGACTCCGATATAACCAAAGGCTACACCCTGCCTGGAGCATGGGTGCGACCATCGGTGCAATATAATCCTCTCGGTAATATACATCTCGAACTGGGTGTCTCGGCTCTGTTTTTCTCTGGCGCCAATAAGTACCCATGCTACTCCTTCCACGACATACCGATGTGGAAAGGCGAACAATACCAGAAAGGTTGCCACCTATTGCCGTGGGTTAGGGCCGACTTCAAGGCCAGTCATTTCAACTTCGTTTTAGGCAATATCTACGGTGGTGCCAACCACGATTTTTCTACTCCTTTGTACAACAAAGAACAGATGCTGCTTGCCGATCCGGAGATGGGATTCCAGATTCTGTTCAAAGACCGCCATTTCCGTGGCGACGCATATATCGACTGGCAGAGTTTCCAGTTCCGCAACGACAACCATCAGGAGGTCTTCACCGTGGGAGTATCCACAAAGACCACACCGTTCGACCGCCCTACCCTACGCGATTTCTCCGTAAAAGCAAGCCTGCTGATACAACACCGAGGTGGCGAGATGGATGTTCCGTCACGTCCTGTCCAAACTAACCACAATGCCCTGTTAGGCATCCTCTGGGAGAAGGATTTCAAAGCAGGATTCTTCAATAGTCTCGCTGCCGAAGCCGACGTGCTGGGATGTTTCCAGCAGACCGGTCATCTGTGGCATTTCGAAAGTGGTGCAGCCTACAACGCGTCGGTCACAGCCAACTATCTCAACGGTTTCCACACCCAGTTAGGATTCTTCGCAGCACCGTCAAATTTCATCAGTCTCTACGGCAATCCATATTTCTCAACCGTCAGCACAAAAAACGAGGGAGAGTATTATTCTGGCACGAAGAACGCCTACCTTGACTTCGGCTATGCTCGCACCTTCGCCAAGACCTATACTATTGGTGCCAGTCTCGAGATGTTCAGTGTCCACACCGGCAATACCAACATCATCCCGACATCAAGTCCAAACACCGGAGATGTTACCCTCAGCACCCTCCCCGGCAAGAGCGAGTTCAATTTTGCCTTCGGAGTTTACATGCGAATAAATCCATCGTTTATATTAGGAAAATAAAAAAACAGCCCGGGAGTTTTATTACACTCTCGGGCTGTTATGATGATATTACCAAGCCAACTTCATCCTCATCCCCTCGGGGAGGTTGGGAGTGGGTCGGCCGGTTAAGGCTTACTGCACTCTCGCCAAATCGAAACCGATACGTACACCGTCGTAGTTTGAAGTGAGGCTGGTGATGTTCGAAACGGTTGCATTGCCACTCATGGCACCGATGGTCTGGAGGATTGTGAGAATCTTCTTTGACTCGAACAACAGAGCGATACCGTTTGAGTTCTGCTTTACGAAACCATTGAGGGTGTAAGCCTGAACACCAAGAATCGAGAGGTTTAGGTTGATTGCCTGTGATGCCTCGTCGAAGGTGTATGTACCAGTGAGTTTCTTGCCCAAAAGCATTGCCTGGAATGTACCGTCCTGGGCGAAGGAGAATGCGGTGTTGTTTGACTTGAAACCAATCTTATTATAATATGTAGTGAGCTTCTCTTTGCATGTTGCAGCAACGACCTCACCACCAGCGTTTGCCAATGTCTTCTGCGATGTGAAGGCACATCCTGGATTGAGATAAGCCCATGAACCAATGAGGTTTGCCTGCGACATCTTGTCGAGACCGATTACTGATGCAAGAATGTTTCCGAGGTTTGCGCCTGATGTTGCATTGCTAACGAGAGAGCCGAGAATGTTAGCGCCTGTGCTGGCAGCAGATGAGGCTGCATTACCTACTCCCTGAGCGCCCTGACCCTGAGCGAGAGCACCGAGGAGGGCAGCAGTATTGCCGCCACATGCAGTGAGCATGAGTGTGCAGACTGAAACGAGTACTACTGATAACTTTTTCATTTTCTATTCTATTTTTATTGTTAAGTAATCGTTAAAAAATAACTTGGTACAATTTCCGCTCAGTTGATGCGGTAT
>JAUNIK010000048.1 GCA_030523505.1 Prevotellaceae bacterium
CTACGATGATCTCGGTGTGCAGGATTCCACACGGTATTACTACGCCATGAGTGCACTGTCGGACATGCGCTGCGGTGTTCTCGAGCATGCAGCCCTGCGATCGTTGGCAGTATTGTTGTTTGATGACGGTGACATCTCGCGCGCGTACACGTATATTAAACAATGTATGGACGATGCTGATAAATGTAATGCCCGACTGCGAACGGTGGAGTTGGCAAAGGACATGCCGGAGATTCTCGACACCTACAACCACATGATAAGCAATCAGAAGCGCAGTCTTGTGGTGGCTATCATCTTCCTCACGCTGTTGCTCATTGCCATCACATTGCTCCTGTATGCCACACATAGAGGTAAGCGCCGACTAGGAGTGGCCAACCAGCAGATTATGGAATACCAGACAGTGCTCGAGAAGAACAAGGAGCAGTTGCAAGACGCCCTGGACGATGTCATCCAGCTCAACAAGAACCTGAAGGAAAGCGACCGCATCAAGGGAGCATACGTCACACAATATATGAAACAATGTTCGGAGAGTATTGCGAAAGCCGAGAATTTCCGACACATGCTGTTGAAGACTGCTTTCAACTCCAACTTCGCAAAACTTGTGGAGGTTATCAAGGACACAAAGATCATTGAGGAAGAGTTGAGCGATTTCTACAAGACCTTCGATGAGACGTTCCTCAACCTGTTCCCGACGTTCATCAGGGATGTGAACAATCTGTTGGCACCCGACAAGCAGGTGGCAATAACAAAACCGGGACAGTTGACTACCGAACTGCGAATCTGTGCATTGATACGCCTTGGAGTAACCGACAATGAGGAGATATCATCATTCCTGCGTCATTCCGTGAAGACGGTGTATAACTACCGTTCGAAATTCAGGAACCGCTCGCTGGGCGATCCCGCCGAATTCGAGGATAAACTCAAGCGAATCGGCCAAATCAGCGAGGATTACGCATCATAAGCATTTCCCGTTATCAGTACTTGCAATCTACCTAAGTGACTAAAAATCAGTGGATAAGGGTGCTTGGATAGTTCCCATAATTGTCAATGGCAGTGGTTGTATGTGATAAAAGTAGTATATTTGCAGAAGAAACCAAAAAATGTATTAGTTATATGATTCGATTTAAGATTAGAAATTACCTACTGTGCTCATTCCTGCTCATGGCGTCGCAGGGATTCTCGCAGACCATCTACAAAACCGCCGACTACGAGTGGCGTGGCAACCAGTTCATTCAGGGAAAGATGAAGGCAAAGGCAAACAGTGCCACCGACATCACCAGCAACTACACCAGCGAGTGGACATCGAATGCTCCTAACTTCATGCCTGATATGCCTACGGGCGTTGATCCGGAGCACTGGCAGCTGAAGCGCGACATCTCGCATCTGCCACAGTACACCTCGAGCTTCACCATCGACAATGCTCTCTTCAACATGTCGCTGGAGGAGAGCGAGAAGGCCATCGAACCAGATTCAACCTATAGAACAGGCGTATATTGGGGAGGCGTGTGGATCCGCGATGTGTCGTATTCCATTCTCCATTCCCTGGCTCAACTCTGTCCTGAGGTGTGCCGCAAGTCATTGCTTGCAAAGGTAAATGCCAACAACCGTATCATCCAGGATACAGGAACCGGCGGTGCATGGCCATGCTCAACCGACCGTGTCACATGGATTCCTGCAGCATGGGAAGTATATCTCACTACAGGTGATAAGGAATGGCTCGACCGTATCTTCCCTGTCATCAAGAACACCATCGAGGACGACCGCCTTGTGGCTTATGACCCTGTGACACAGCTTATGCACGGCGAGACATCATGGCTCGACTGGCGCGAGCAGGAATACCCTACATGGGCTCAGCCGGTGGATATCTACAACAGTGAGGCAATGGCAACGACAGCCGTTCACTACCGTTCCACACGAATCCTTGCAGAGATATGCCGTCTGGAAGGACAGATGGAATGGGCAAAGAAGTACGACCGCTGGGCTGACGAGCTCAAGGAAGGTATGAACAAGAACCTCTGGATGGCCGACAAGAACCTCTACGCCATCTATCTCTATGGTCGCAACCACCTTGTGCAGCACCCACAGATGGAAATCCTCGGTGAGGCGTTCGCCATCCTCTGGGATATCGCCGATGAAAACCGTCAGAAACTTATCAGTCAGGCAATGGTGAGCGAGCCATTCGGTACACCAGACTTCTATCCAAACCTCCGCGACCAGTACCCATATCACAACGATGCCATGTGGCCATTCACTCAGGGCTATTGGATGAAGGCACAGGCAAAGGCAGGCAACGAAGAGGGTGTGCTTCATGCCATCTCTTCTATCTATCGTTTGGCAGCAATGACCCTTACCAACCTCGAGAATATGGTTATCTACGACGGTAATGATAAAGGTCTGCCTATCAACTCACCACGACAGTTGTGGGGTGTGGCGGCCGACATCGCCATCGTGCCAAACATCTATTTTGGTGTGAACTATGAACTCGATGGAATTCACTTCCGTCCATTCGTGCCAAGGGCATTGAAGGCAAACCGCCAGTTGACTAACTTCAAATACCGTGATGCTGTGCTGAGTATGTCGATTACTGGTTTCGGCAACGAACTGAAATCGTTTAAGATAGACGGAGTAGAGTCGGCACCATTCGTGGCAGCAGACTTGAAGGGCGAGCACACTATCGAGATGGTGCTTGCCAACCGCCAGCCAGCTCCGATGAAGATGACAATGAAGGAGAACGCCTACCAGCCTCTCACTCCGAAGACTGCCATCGAAGCAGGAAAACTCACCTGGCAGGCAGAGGAAGGAGTCGAGGAGTATGTAATCCTTTGCGATGGCAAGGACCTTGCAAAGGTTTCTGGTCAGGGCACCCTCTCTTATGACCTCACCAAGGCCGGCGAATATGCTGTTGTTGGTGTCAGTGCCGATGGCTATCGCGGATACATGAGCGAACCTATTACATATAACGCTCCGGTAAAGACCTATGAGGTGGAGCAGTATGCATTGCCATTCAACCCTCTTCGCAAGGCAGTGAAGGAGAGTGTTGGTGGTGGTAGTGGTGCTGTTGGTGCGGCTATGGCTCGCGGTGAGGTACCAACCCTTGAGGGCGTGGATATCAGTGGTGCCAACGGCAATGTGGCAATGATAACCCGCAACGAGAATATCCTTATCACTATTCCAGTGGAGGTAGAGGCTGATGGCGTTTACGCTATCGACTGGCGCTATGCCAACGGAAACGGTCCTATCAACACCGACAACAAGTGTGCCACCCGTATGCTTTCTGTAGATGGTAAGCAGATTGGTGTGAGTGTGTTTGCACATCGTGAGGTATGGAACAACTGGGGATGGACCAACGCCTGTGTGTCCCGTCTGTCAAAGGGACACCATGTCGTTACCCTTGAGTTCAACGACCATGTTGAGAATATGAATATCGTTGTGAACCAGGCTCTGCTTGATCAGTTGAGAATAACCCGCCTCTAAAAAGAAAAACTATGCGAACAATGAACATATTTTTAAATATAGCAACAGCGATGTTGCTGATGTCGTGCGGTGGGACAGAGGATATCCCAACTGGTGGCGGCTCTGATAAGCCCGACACTCCTGTGGTGCCGGTGACACCTACCGTCGAGGAGGTGACTTCCGATATCTCACTATTGCTCTCAACAGACAAGTGCGCATATATGCCGGGTGAGGAAGTGAAATTCAGCGTCAAGGGGGCTGTACCTTCTGATGCCCGTGTGCGCTATCGTCAGGGATTTGATATCGTTGCAGATGCGGCGTTGTCTGACCGCTCGTGGACATGGAAGACTCCAACAAAGGATTTCACTGGTTATATGGCTGAAATATACCAGAATGTTGGCGAGAAGAAAGTAAAAGTCCTTGGCACTATCGCGGTTGATGTGTCGTCAGACTGGACGATGTTCCCTCGCTATGGTTTCGTGGCAACATTCTCGTCGGACAAGACCGATGCTGTTGTGGAGAGCGAGATGGAATGGCTGAACCGTTGCCATATCAACGGTGTGCAGTTTCAGGACTGGCATTTGTCGCATCATTGGCCTTGCCCTATCGACAAGGATGGTAACCTGATGGCGGAGTTCAAGGATATTGCAAACCGCACGAACTGCACCTCAGTGATAAAGCGTTACATCGATGTGCAGCACTCGCTGGGCATGAAGAGTATTTTCTATAATCTCGCTTTCGGTGTACTGAAAGATGCCTATGATGACGGAGTGAAGGAAGAATGGAATCTCTATAAGCAGCCAAACCGCAACGAGCGCGACAAGCACGGCTTGCCTGATTCATGGAAGAGCGATATCTACCTTGTTAATCCGGCAAACGCTGAGTGGCAGCAGTATATCGGCGATCGCAACGAGGAGGTTTACCAGAACTTCGACTTCGATGGCTATCAGATTGACCAGTTAGGATATCGTGGCACCCTCTACGACTATGACGGCAATCAAGTCGTACTGCCTCAGGGCTATACTTCGTTCATCAACGCAATGAAGGAGCGCCATCCTGACAAGCGCCTTATCATGAATGCCGTGAGCAGTTACGGCACAAAGGAAATTGCTTCGACAGGTAAGGTTGACTTCTGTTACAACGAGGTATGGGACAGTGAGAAACGATATGTCGATCTCTATAATATAATCCGCGAGAACGACCGCAATTCCGATAATTCGTTCAAGACTGTTTTCGCTGCTTATATGGATTATAACCGTGACCGATGTGATTTCAATATTCCGGGAATCCTGCTCACTGACGCTGTTATGATGTCTTTGGGCGGTCAGCATCTTGAATTAGGCGATCATATGCTCTGCCGTGAATATTTCCCTTATACGGGAGTGAGGATGAGTGGCGACTTGAAAACTGCTATCGAGCACTACTATGATTTCCAGGTAGCATTCCAGAATCTGCTCCGTGGAGGCGGCAAGGAAGTCAGCATGAAGGTGAGCAGTTCTCAGGCAGTCATCAACCAGTGGCCTCCTGTGGCTCATAGCGTTTCTTCGTTTGCCCGTGAGTATGGCAATATGAATGTAGTTCATCTTATCAACTTCACCAATTCAAACGCAGAGTCATGGCGTGACGCAGATGGAAAGGAACAGACTCCTATTGTCCGTTCAAAGTTGCCTATCACCATTGAGAGTGCAAAGAAAGTAAAGCGTGTGTGGTGTGCTTCACCTGATGAACATGCCGGCAGTGTTCAGGAACTTGTGTTTACTCAGGATGGCTCATCCGTTGCTTTCACACTTCCGACACTCAAATATTGGACAATGATAGTATTGGAATATTAAAAATGGAATATATAAAAAATGGGACTCTCCAAATGAGGAGGGTCCCTTTTTTTTATAGGTTGGTTCTGTATTTTTTTTATAGTGGATAGACAATAGTAGTGATGAAGATATTGGCGATGAGGAGGATGATGTTCATCGGCAGACCAATGCGGATGTAGTCGATGAAACGATAACCGCCCGGACCATATACAAATGTGTTTGTCTCGGAACCCATAGGTGTGGCGAAGGTGCTGCTCACACTTATCATTATAGCTACGCAGAAGGTTACCGGGTTGACGCCCAAAGAATTGGCAATGGTGATGCCGATAGGGGCGAAGATAGCGGCAGCCGAGGCGCTGGAGGTAAATTCCGTGATGAACGTAGCCGCAGTGCAGATAATAACCAGTGAGATGAGCGGACTGGTGTTGGCCATGAGGGTGATTCCGTCTGACACGGCTTGCGACACGCCTGTATGGGTGATTGCCTTACCAATACATACGGAACCGGCAAAGACCATGAGAAGTTTCCAGTTGATGGCATTCTGCAGTTGCTCGATAGAGAGACAACGGATCACGAGCATTGCAACAGTCGCTAGCAGACAACTGTTGAGGAGTGGCATGACGCCGGTCACCGCCAGCAGTACCATTGCTGCGAGAATGATGGTAGCACCGAGTGTCTTGCCTGGATCCTGAGGGAGTGCCACAGAGTCAAAGAAGTTGAGCTCGCCGCTGAATTTTTCAGGCAACAGTTTGGTACCTTCCAACAGCAGTGTGTCACCGGGACGAAGCACGATGTCACGTGGTATCTCCTTGATGCGCTCACCTCCACGGGCAACAGCAACAAGTACAACTCCGTGGCGATCCTCGAAGGAGATATCACGCATGCACTTTCCTATCAGAGGACTGGCAAAGTCGATGGTCGCCATCTGCAACTTACGCTTCCTTTCCTTCACATCCTTGGTGTTGAACACAATGTGATTTGCGTTGACAAGTCCATGGGTGTTGCGAAGTTGGAGGATGCTGTTTATGTCGCCGGAATATACCAGATGGTCGTTACCAAGCAGGAACTCATCGTTTGGCACAGGAGAGATGATCTCGCTGTCGAAACGCACGATCTCCACCAGACTACCACCATCGACATTCTGCAGTTTTGCATCTTCTACGGTCTCTCCGATATGCTCGTTGTCGGCAGGAATGACAAGTTCCACGGTGTAGTCGGCACTACTCTCGAAAGTCTCTTCAGGACATTTTCTTACAGGGAGCAGTCGTTGCAAGGCGATGATTATTGCCATGCCCACAACGAGGCAGAATAGTCCCGGTAGGGTAGTGGAGGTGAAACCGAGCGACTGACCTGTTTCGGAATTGTAGATATCGGCAACGACGAGGTTCGGGGTGGTACCGATAAGGGTGCACACGCCGCCGAGTGTTGTGGCGTAACTCAATGGCAACAGCAGTTTCGATGGCATGAAACCACGGCGGCGTGCCCACATCTTGACTGTGCCGAGCATGAGGGCCATTACTGGCGCAGAACTGATGAACGCACTCATGATGGATGCCGGCATCATAATCTGCAACAAGGCTTTGCTCAGGTCTTTAGGACGTCCTAACAGATGGGATGTCATCCAGTGGACAAGGCCCGAATGGACAAGGGCTGTTGCAAGGACGAACAGTGCTCCAACGAGAACCACCGATGTGGAACTGAAACACGACAAAGCCATCTCGGTAGGCAGTGCACCCACGAGAAGCAGAAAGACAATAATGCCAAGGCCGATGATGTCGCCCGGAAGTCGGGTTTTAATCATCAGCACCGCTTTGGTTATGATAACAGCAACTGTTAACCAACCGAAAAATGACAAGCCCCAAAGCATCTATACATTAATGATTTAATGATTTAGTGATTTACGAGGACTAAGACGTAACATCACTAAATCATCAATATTTAGCAGAACTCAAAAAGTGAATAGAAACCAGTGATGGTGAACACCTGCTTGATGTCGGCATTCACATTCTTGATGATGACCTTTCCCCCTTTGGCGATTGTCTGCTTGCGAAGTGAGAGGAACAAACGGAGACCGCTTGACGAGATGAATTCCAAACCAGTGCAGTCGAGAGTGATGGTCTTGTCGGCATTGTCCATGAGTGGTTCTATGTCGCGAGCGAACTGAGCTGCGGCAGCTGTGTCGAGTCGTCCTACGAGGGTTGCTAATACTTCTGTACCTTCAATCTTTACATCTAATTCCATAATATCAATTACAATTTGACAATTTACAATTTACGCGTAGCTTACGCTTTTTTCTTCATTATTAATATGTTCTTATCGTCCTGGCGTTCGTATGACACTTCGTCCATCATCTGTTTGATGAGGAAGATTCCCAATCCACCGATAGGACGCTCCTCGGCCGATGAGGTTATGTCCACCTCCTTGCCCTCTTCGGTAGGGTCGAAAGGCGAACCGCAGTCAATGAGTCGGAATACGATATCCTCGCCATCCTTTGATGCTTCGAGAACAATCTCGCCCTCGCCATCTGCACCGTAGGCATAGTTTACGGAGTTCGACAATGCCTCGTCGAGAGCAAGGTTGAGTTGGAATACTATGTCGGGAGCAATGCCGAAAGCCTCGCTCACCTGTTCGATGAATGGCTCCAACTGAGCCATCTCCTCAACTTTATTATTGATAATAAGTTTGTATATCATAACTCAAACATCCTTTACTTTATATTTGAAACATAGCATTGTGATGTCGTCGCTCTGGTCAACAGTACGAGCATGGCGATGAACATCATCGGATACATAGTTCACTATCTGTCGGGCAGAACCCTTCTTGCCGATTTCGCACAGACGGTCAAGGAGTCGCTGCTCGCCAAAGAGTTCCTTCTTCTTGTTTTCTGCCTCGGTGACACCGTCGGTGTAGAGGAATATGCTGACACCTGGGGTGACCGTCATCGTTATCTCTTTATAATCAAAGCCTTCAATGACTCCGATAGGCAGGTTGGTTGGTACATGCTGCATGAATGCTGCTTCGTCGCAAGGTTCGACTATCAACTTCGACATGTCCTTAATACGGCCGTTTGTTGCCGGTGGGTTGTGTCCACAGTTACAACAGGTGAACTCGCCCGTCTTGAGGTTGCATTTTCCTATGAACATTGTTACGAACATGCTCTCGCTGTTGTTCTCCGCCAAGGTGTTGTTGATGGTCGATGCAATCTCTGCCGGCCTGCTCAGATGTACGGCCGAGATACGGAACAAAGCTCTTGTGATGGCCATTACCAATGCCGCAGGAACACCCTTGCCGGAAACATCGCCGATACAGAAGAACAGGTCATCGCCATCGAGCATGAAGTCGTATAAGTCGCCACCAACAGCTTTCGCTGGGGTGATTGATGCGAAAACATCAACATCCTCGCGGTCAGGATATGTCTTTGGCACCATCGCCATCTGGATTTTCCTTGCTACGTTGAGTTCACTCTCCATAGTGGCCTTCGACGCACTCGCTGCTGCCAGTTCCTCGATATGCTTGTCGAGCGACAGTTCCATGGAAACCAATGCCTGACGCAGGTCGTAGAGTTCGTTGTGATCGTTTATTACAGGCAACTTTACATGGAAGTTTCCGTGGGAGATGTCTTTTGCAGCGGCAGCAAACGATTCCAGCGGTTTTGTGAGTCTGTGGATTACGACCAGCGACACAAGAATCAGCAATACTATGCCAAGAACCATCACGATGAGGATGGTGTTGAACATCTTGTGATATCCACCAGCAACCTCGCTGAGAGGCACCTCCAGAGTGACGGTCCATCCGTTGGCTTCAACCGGAGCATAGTAAACGTAGTATCTGTCGTTCTCGGTCTCATATTCGCCCCAGCCCCTCTTGTGAGCCTTTATGTCATCGATGATCTCGTGGTTAGGTGCGTATGTGGCTGTTGCAATTACCGATTCCAGCGACTGTTTCATAATATAGTCGCGGTTTGGATGGGCAATGAATGTTCCGTCCTCATCGACAACGGTCAGCATCGCTGATGGATAAGGCTTCAACATCTGCAACGAGTCGTTCATCACATTCAGGTTCAAGTCAACAGCTACAACCGAATACACCTTGCCATTTTTATCCTTCAAAGGAATGTTGTATGAGGTGATGAGTGTGCCGTTCGACTCCTCGAATGGCTTCGACCAATATGGAACACCAGTGTCGTGGGCTACCTTGTACCAGTTCGACTCGCGGTAATCCTTTGTCTCAGCCAGGTCGCGACGTATGAATCCGGAATCGGTACGCATGATGTAAGGCGAGAATCCCTCTTCGTGACCAGCCACTACATTTGGCTCATAGCCGATGCACACACCTTGTATGCGAGGGTTGAAATTCAGGAAATGTTCGCAGAGCGAGTAGATAGAGTCGCTACGGTTGCTGACAAGTGGCGAGTTGCATATTCCCGCAAGGTTCTCTGCCGACACCTGTGTTGTTGACAGTCCTTCATCCAGTGCACGCAGGGCGTAGTTGAGCTTTGCATCGACCAATGCATCGAGGTCGGCTCTCACCTCCTGACGCACAAAGTAGATGCTGGCCGCAATAACCGTGAAGAACGTCAGCGCAGATACGAGGAAGACACGGATACAGAGCTTCAGTTTGAATGATTGTCGTGGGTTTACAGTCATAATGTTGTCTGTATTTTATTCGTTGCTTGCCTTATATTTCCAGTGAGCAGCGCTGCCGAACTCAGCCTCGTAGTTCATGCGCTCAGAGCGAATCTGAATCTCAATCCAGTTGCAGTCAGGACCCATACATGTCATCTGCAAAGCCTGATATCCCGATGGTTTTGGATGGGTGATCCAATCCTTGATACGGTCTGGCTGTACACGATAGATTGCTGTAATAGCGGCATAGACACGCCAGCAGGTGAGAATCTCCGGGTCGAAAATAGCAGGTGAGATCGGTTCAGGATCAAGTTTATAGTCGGTGAGTCCCAAACCAGTCAGTGGCTCCACCTTTTCAGGAGTCTTATACACGATACGGGTTGCGAACAGGTCGTACACTTCGTCGAATGTCTTTCCGTCCTTCTTCATCTTGCGCCAGATGCTGTACACCGACTTCATTCTGTACTGGAACTCGAACTCGATGCCCAGACCTTCGAGCAATGCGCAGATAGGCAGTTTGAATGTCTCGAACACCAGATGGCAACTTGCCTCAGCCTCTTGCAACAATCGTTTCAGTTCACGGTAGTCGTCAGGGTAACCGTAGCGCATTGACAGTTCCTGCAACTCCCCCTGAATCTTGTGCATGCCGATTTCCTCGGCTTTTGGGGCGTACACTTCGAGTGTCTCGTCAGCGATGCTTCGACACTCTTCCAACGATTTTCCGTCCAGTGATTTCATCAGTGCAAGGCGCTCTTCGAGCATCTCTGCCACTGTTGTCATCTGCTTCTCGATATTCTCAGACATAGTATGTTAGTTTGCAAATTTTCCAATATGACGCAAATTTAGCTCTTTTTATTCAAATAGCCAAACCAATTCGGTGCTTTTTTTGCGTAATATTGGTTATAACATACCAATAGAGAGGCTCTATTGCCAGACTTTTTGCCCGATAAAGTTCCATCATAGTATGTGTTTGCGGGAATTGTTGTTCGAAAATGCTTATTGCGCTCTTTGTGAATATTGTTTACATATTGCTTGCGTGTTTTCTCTCGTCGTTTCCCTCGTTTGTTGCTGACTTTTCAATAAAATTATCCTTGCGCCTTTTTGTAATTGGTTGATTATCAGTGACTTGCAAGAGCACCGTTTTTGTCTTGTGAAAGCACCGTTTTCATGATGTCAAAACGGCGGTTTGAGGTGCTCATTTCAGTGGAATGACATCGTCATTTCAATGGTTTTGTTTTGACTCAATGATGCTTGTGTGTTTTGTTGCTTGCTTTCTTGCTGAAAAAAGATTACATTATGGTTGTTGTATTTCCTTTTTGTCGCAAAATCGCATTATCGCATTATCGCAATAAGGTGCCTTTTTTTCGTTGAAATAGAATATATACTATATATTAATAATGTAATATATATATCCAACTACTTTTCAAGGGTGCTTAT
>JAUNIK010000581.1 GCA_030523505.1 Prevotellaceae bacterium
CTTCTTCATCAACGACATGAGAAGCATGTTGTGGTCGACGGCGAGGTTTGTCTCCTCGAAGATTGGAGCAAGCTCGAACTGGTTTGGTGCAACCTCATTGTGGCGTGTCTTGCAAGGGATGGCGAGTTCAAGAGCCTGAATCTCGAGATCCTTCATGAATGCCTGTACACGATCAGGAATTGTACCGAAGTAGTGGTCGTCCATCTGCTGGTCCTTTGCTGAGTCGTGACCCATAAGGGTGCGACCAGTGAGGAGAAGGTCTGGGCGAGCTGAGTAGAGGCCCTCGTCAACGAGGAAGTACTCCTGCTCCCAACCGAGGTTTGATGTGACCTTCTTTACGTTTGGATCAAAATACTGTGCCACTGCTGTACCAGCCTCGTTGACAGCGCGGAGAGCCTTGAGCAATGGTGCTTTATAGTCGAGTGCCTCACCTGTGTATGCGATGAATACGGTAGGGATACACAGGGTGTCGTCGATGATGAATACTGGTGATGTAGGATCCCAAGCAGAATAGCCGCGAGCCTCGAATGTAGAACGGATGCCGCCTGAAGGGAATGATGAAGCGTCAGGCTCCTGCTGAACGAGCAACTTGCCTGAGAACTCCTCGATCATACCGCCCTTGCCGTCGTGCTCGATGAATGCATCGTGCTTCTCGGCAGTACCTTCTGTCAATGGCTGAAACCAGTGAGTGTAGTGGGTAACGCCATTCTCGTCAGCCCATTGCTTCATACCCTTTGCTACAGCGTCAGCGATGCTACGGTCGAGACGTGCGCCATTGTCGATGACGTCTATCATCTGCTCGTAAACATGGCGGTCGAGATACTTGTACATCTTCTGGCGGTTGAATACCTTCTTGCCGAAGAACTCTGATGGACGCTCCTTAGGTGAAGCTACTTCGAGAGGTCGCTTTGCGAAAGCCTCTTCTACTACTTGGAATCTTAAATTTGCCATAATATTTATTTGTTAACCTGAAAATGTTTTCGCCCACAAAATTACAAATTTGTAGGAAAAGAATCATGCATAATCTGCTTGTTTTGAGAAAGAAAGTTGTATGCATTTACAGTTTAATAGCAGAACGCTATGTTTCGCTTACGGATTGAAAGTAAATACTACAAAAGGTTTCACAAATTGGTAGGTTAAGAATAAAATGACTTGCAAAATGCGTTAATGTAGTTGTTTTTGCTGACATAATGTATTAATTTTGCAGTTGAAAAGTAGCAATATGCATCTTTCGGGTTTTAGGATAATCGACAAACAGTAGCTTTTATATTAAATATGTAAACTCTCCTTCCGAGGGTCGTGTTATTAGTTTTCAGTTATAAATCAAAGTATAAATAATATTATAATATATGTGTGGCATAGCTTGTATATTGAATGTGAAGGAACAGACTCAGGCACTGCGTGACAAGGCGTTGATGATGGCGAAGAAGATTCGCCATCGTGGACCTGACTGGAGTGGTATCTATTGCGGTGGCAGCGCTATCCTTGCTCATGAGCGACTGAGTATTGTCGATCCTGAGTCTGGTCAGCAGCCATTGTTCTCACCTGACAGGAAGGTGGTGCTTGCAGTTAATGGTGAGATATACAACCACCGTGAGATCCGCAAATGGTATGAAGGCCGTTATGAGTTCCAGACCGGCAGCGACTGTGAGGTTATCCTTGCTCTCTACCGTGACTGGTGCAACATGGGCATTGACGATCCGTCATGGATATTTGAGAAGCTCAATGGCATCTTTGCATTCTGCCTCTACGATGAGGAGCGCGATGAGTATCTTATCGGTCGCGATCCTATAGGCGTTATTCCATTGTATATCGGTCGTGACAACGATGGGAAAATGTATGTTGCCTCAGAACTGAAAGCCCTCGAGGGTTTCTGTGATGAGTATGAACC
>JAUNIK010000049.1:0-5458 GCA_030523505.1 Prevotellaceae bacterium
CATTGATGTTCAAAGCAAGTATGCTCTCAATACACTCTCGTAAGAGTGATATTGGGAGATTATAGTCAGTTATTATGAAACTTATTTTCACCTGCTTTGTTTTCATATAATGCAAAGGTATATATTTTTTTGCAGAAAACAATCTATAAAGTATAATAAAGTTGTAAATCATGCGTTATATTTATACTAATATGAAAGATAGTAGCTACAAACATATTTTCAAATATACAGGATTGTTCGGCAGTGTTCAGGCTTTGAACATTCTCATAGGTCTTGTGCGCAATAAGGTTATTGCCATGATTCTTGGACCTGTGGGCGTGGGACTTATATCCGTTTATAATACTGCGGCTACATTGATACAGAATTCCACCAACTTCGGTTTGCAGATGAGTGGAGTGCGCGAAATCTCACAGGCGTTTGATGCTAAAGACGAGGAGGCAACAAACAAATATGTCTCATTGTTGCGCTCCTGGAGTCTCTTTGCTGCACTGCTCGGCTTTGCCGTTTGCCTTGCAATGAGTGGAGTCTTGAGCATGTGGGCTTTCTCTTCATTTGAACATACTCTTCATTTTGCATTGCTTTCTATTGTGGTGGCAATGGCGGCTATCACTGGTGGTGAGACAGCTATACTGAAAGCAACACGAAAACTGAAACAGCTGGCAAAGACCAGTGTTGCAGGAGTGTTTTTTGCACTTGTCGTATCTGTGCCACTTTTCCTGCGATGGAAATACGATGGTATCATTCCTTCACTCATAATCATCGGATTCATACAGATGGTGATTGTCATGTGGTACTCTTGTCGGTATTATCCGCTTCACCTTATGAGGAAATGGCATAATCTGAGAGAAGGAAAATCGATGATAACAATCGGTACGGCTTTCGTCCTTGCGGGAGTTTTCGGCAGTGGTGCTGAGTTTGCCGTAAGAGCCTATCTAAGCGAAATGTCTGTTTCCTTAGCGGGTCTTTATAATGCCGGTTACATGATTACGATGACCTATGCAGGAATGGTGTTTGCAGCAATGGAAACTGACTATTATCCGTTCCTCTCTGCAGTGTGCGGCGACACTGTGAAAATGAATGGTGCAGTAAACCGACAGATAGAGGTCTCGATCATGATTGTTGCTCCAATGCTCGTGGCGTTAATGTTTGGTTTACAGATACTTATACCTCTGCTTTTCAGTGGAAAGTTCCTGCCTGTAATCGGCATGACGCAGATAACGGTTATTGCAATGTATTTCCGTGCTGTAAACCTTCCTGTGGCTTATATTATGCTTGCTAAGGGCGACTCAAAATCATATCTTATGATGGAGTCGGTTTACGATGTGCTTATTGTACTTACAATAATTTTCGGATACAACAACTGGGGACTTGACGGAACGGGTATCGCGCTTGCTGTGACATCGTTTGTGGACTGCATGTGTGTGTTGGGTTATTGCACTTGGAAATACGACCTGGAATTGTCGGAACGATTGCTGAAATACATATCTGTTCAGCTCGTTTTGGGACTTATCTCTCTTGCCATTGTCAACTACACAGCAGGCATTTCGTATTATGCTCTCGGCACAGTGATGCTTGCAATAAGTGCATATGTTTCTTACCGAATGTACAAACAAACTGTGAAATGATGAAAGTAAGCATTCTTGTTGCAGTTTATAATGGTGAGAAGTTTATCCGCCGTTGCCTTGATTCGTTAGTCAGTCAGACATACGGAAACATCGAAATCGTATGCATAGACGATGCTTCGAAAGACAATTCGACCGAGATAATAAGTGATTATGCAAGGCATGACGAACGAATAAAACTTATCAGGCACGACCAAAACAAAGGTGCAGCCGAAGCCCGCAATACCGGTATTAAGGAATGTAGCGGTGATATAATCGGATATCTTGATGCCGATGATTACTATGCCGCAGATACCATTGAGCGACTTGTGAACGTGTTTGAGGCTCATGACGATGCCGACTGTGTGCTCTATCGTTGCGTCCTTGTGGATAAAGACGGTAAGCAGAAGGATTATGAAGGATTGAAATTCTCAGTATTGGAAGGCAGAGAGGCGTTCCTCGAATCACTTACCTGGAATATTCATGGCGTTTATGCAGCAAAAGCATGGCTTTGGAAAGAATATCCGATGGATACCACACGCCGACATTTCAGCGATGACAACACCTGCCGAAAACATTATATCAAATCAAAGAAGGTGTATCAGTCGGATGCTCCTTATTATTATCTCTATAATCCAGATTCTATCTCGAATCAGGTTTCCATTTCTCGAATGGATTATATTGCTGCATCACAGAGTATGAAACGACAGTTGCAGGAGCTTGAAGTGGGCGAGGATATAATGCGGAGATATGAAACTGAACGAGTGAAAATCCTTGTTGACTGCTACCTCTTTTATTATAAATACAGGAATCAGATGTCGAAAGCCGATAAGGAGTATTGCCTAAGCGAACTGAAAACAGGGTGGGAGAGTATCGATGCTCGATTGGCCGATGACAAGATGACACGTAAATTAGGATACAACCCATGCAAGAAATCATGGGCTTTGTTCCGTCTGCAGGAAGAATTTTATTTCTTCTTGAAGAAAATATCGGGCAGATTGTAGCTTTATTGCTTGTTTTTCGTAGTATTTTGATACAATTTTTTAATTGTAACACAAAAAAAACTCATTAACCTTTGCACCTTCCGGAAAAATTAGTTACCTTTGCTTCAGATATATCTAAAAAAAATTATTACTATGGCAAAGATTAAAACAATTGGTATTCTTACTTCAGGAGGCGACGCCCCTGGTATGAATGCTGCAATTCGTGCTGTCACCCGTGCAGGTATCTACAACGGTTTCAAAATCAAGGGTATCTATCGTGGTTGGGAAGGTCTTATCAACAATGAGATCAAAGAGTTTACAACTGAGAATGTATCAGGTATTATCCGTAAGGGTGGTACAATTCTTAAAACAGCCCGTTCAAAGGAGTTTATGACACCAGAAGGTCGTCAGAAGGCTTACGACAACATGGTGGCAAACGAAATCGATGCACTCATCGTTATCGGTGGTAACGGTTCGCTCACTGGTGCAAAGATCTTCGCACAGGAGTTTGATGTTTGCTGTATCGGTCTTCCTGGCACTATCGACAACGACCTCTATGGTACAGACAACACCATCGGTTATGATACAACAATGAACACCATCATGGAGTGTGTTGACCGTATCCGTGATACCGCCCAGAGTCATGAGCGTATCTTCTTCGTTGAGGTTATGGGCCGTGATGCAGGTTTCCTTGCACAGAACTCGGCAATCGCTTGTGGTGCAGAAGCTGCTATCATTCCTGAGGAATATATGGAAGAAGACCAGTTGGCAGAATTCATGCACAGAGGTATCCGTAAGTCAAAGAAGTCGTGCATCGTAATCGTTTCTGAGAGTCCTAAGTGTGGTGCTATGTACTATGCTGACCGTGTAAAGCACGAGTTCCCAGAGTTCGACGTTCGCGTTTCTATCCTCGGTCACTTGCAGCGTGGTGGTACTCCAACAGCCCGCGACCGAATACTCGCAGGTCGTACAGGTTGTGGTGCTATCGAGGCTATCATCCAGGGACAGCGTAACGTTATGGTCGGTGTAAGAAACAACGAAGTGGTTTACGTTCCATTCTCTGAGGCTATCCGCTCTGACAAGCCATTCGACAAGAAACTTATTAAGGTTCTCGACGAGCTCAGCATCTAAAATAACACAAAAACGCCGTTTTGACTAAGTCATTGCGGCGTTTTCAAATTGCAATATGTATTCTTTATGAATATTTTTGCGTTTCTAATTTATTTTTTGTAATTTTGTAACGGAATCAATAAATTACTAAAATCAAAAATATTATGTCACAAATCTCTGGACGCATTTCCCAGATTATCGGTCCTGTTATCGACGTTTATTTCGATACCAAGGGTCAGGATGCTGAGAAAGTGCTCCCAAAAATCTATGATGCCCTTGTTGTGAAGCGTCCTGACGGTCGCGACCTTATCATTGAGGTTCAGCAGCACATCGGTGAGGATACTGTTCGTTGCGTCGCAATGGACAACACCGATGGTCTTCAGCGTGGTCTCGAGGCAGTAGCAACAGGTGCACCTATTTCAATGCCTTCTGGTAATCAGATCAAGGGTCGTATGATGAATGTAATCGGTCAGCCAATCGACGGTATGAAGGATTTGGAAAAGGCTGGTTCTTATCCAATCCACCGCGAGGCTCCAAAGTTCGAGGAACTCTCAACTTCAAAGGAGATGCTCGCTACCGGTATCAAGGTCATCGACTTGCTTGAGCCTTACCTCAAGGGTGGTAAGATTGGACTTTTCGGTGGTGCCGGTGTAGGTAAGACTGTGCTTATCATGGAGCTTATCAACAACATCGCTAAAGGTCACAACGGTTATTCAGTATTCGCTGGTGTAGGTGAGCGCACTCGTGAGGGTAACGACCTTATCCGCGAGATGATCGAGTCAGGCGTTATCCGCTATGGAGACAAGTTCAAGGAGGCTATGGCTGAGGGTAAGTGGGACCTCTCACTTGTTGACCCGGAAGAACTCCAGAAGTCGCAGGCAACACTCGTCTATGGTCAGATGAATGAGCCACCAGGTGCTCGTGCTTCAGTTGCATTGTCTGGTCTGACTGTTGCTGAGGAGTTCCGTGATCAGGGTGGTGATATCCTGTTCTTTATCGACAACATCTTCCGTTTCACTCAGGCTGGTTCTGAGGTATCGGCTCTTCTCGGTCGTATGCCATCAGCTGTAGGTTATCAGCCAACACTTGCTTCGGAGATGGGTACTATGCAGGAGCGAATCACTTCTACAAAGACTGGTTCTATCACATCTGTACAGGCTGTTTATGTGCCTGCCGATGACTTGACCGACCCTGCTCCAGCTACAACCTTTACTCACCTTGATGCTACAACAGAGCTTTCTCGTAACATCGCACAGCTTGGTATCTATCCTGCTGTTGACCCACTGGGTTCAACATCTCGTATCCTCGATCCACTCGTTGTAGGTAAGGAGCATTACGAGTGTGCACAGCGTGTTAAGCAGATTCTCCAGAAGTACAAGGAGTTGCAGGACATCATCGCCATCCTCGGTATGGACGAACTTTCAGATGAGGATAAACTCACCGTAAACCGCGCTCGTCGTGTACAGCGTTTCCTCTCACAGCCATTTACTGTTGCTGAGCAGTTTACTGGTGTTCCTGGTGTTATGGTTTCTATCGAAGACACAATCAAGGGCTTCAATATGATTCTTGATGGTGAACTCGATGACCTCCCAGAGCAGGCATTCCTCAATGTAGGTACTATTGAACAGGCTATCGAGAAGGGTAAGAAACTCTTGGCTCAGGCTCAGGGATAATTTAACCTAGGATTCTTAGAATATCTAGAACGTCTAGCAAATCTAGAATTTATAGCTTATGTTAAATCTCAAAATAGTATCTCCTGAAAGG
>JAUNIK010000049.1:5468-11254 GCA_030523505.1 Prevotellaceae bacterium
CTGGTACACTGGGACAGTTCGAGATTCTCAACAATCACGCACCAATCATCTCGTCTTTGAGCCAGGGTGTTGTTGAATACAAGGCAGCAGATGGCAAGCACAGACTTGAAATAAGCGCTGGGTTTGTATCAGTTAAACAGAATAGCGTACATGTCTGCGTCGAACTCTAACGAACAGTTTGTCATTGCCCAGAAGCGGCTCTACACTGTGATGAGTCTTCTGCTCGTGGCTATACTAACCTCTGCTTCATGTCTTTTATCAGACAAGTTGCTTGGATATGTGGCCGGCACACAGATAGTCATCAGTGCTGTGTTCAATCTGATAGCGGCATTCGCGTTCATAGCAGTATGGAAGAAAGTGGCACTCACTTCGGTGAAGAATCTGCCGGTTCTTTTCCTCTCTGCTTCCGGAATAAGAATATTGCTTGCTGCAATGACGGTTCTCGTTTATTGTTTCGCAATGCGTGGCAACTCCCAGTCAATCAAAGAGTTCGCTGTCGTATTTATGGCGTTCTATTTTGTAATGCTTGTATTTGACACTTGGTTTTTCATTAAGACCGAGAAAACAAAACGAATAAAATAATTAATTAATGAAGAAAATATCTCACATAATGCTGTTGCTCTTTGCACTGATGCTTCCACTTCAGACCTTTGCGGCTGAGGAAGAAGGAGGCGTTGATGTAAAAGAGATAGTGTTAGGTCATATGGCCGACGCTTACGAATGGCATATCACTACCATTGGTGGTAAGTCGATTGCTATTCCGCTGCTTGTGATGGTAAAGAGCGAACAGACCGGCGAATGGCTGGTTTGCAGTAGTTCTGTACTTGAAGAGGCTGCTCACGAAGGCAAAGACTATAAGGGATTCTACTTCAATGAGGAAAAGAACGGCAAGATATATGAGCGTCTGGCCGACGGAACAAGTGTTCGTCCGCTCGACCTCAGTATCACCAAGTCTGTTACACAGATATGGATTGTTGTATTCATCCTCCTTGCAGTGTTCCTCACTACAGCGCGCTGGTATAAGAAGCATGATGTGACGAAGGAAGCCCCTAAGGGATTTGTGGGTTTGGTCGAGATGTTGGTAATGACTATCAACGACGACCTCATCAAGAGTTCCATCGGCGAGAAGCACTATCGTCGCTATGCGCCTTATCTCCTCACATGTTTCTTCTTCATCTTTGTTACCAACCTTCTTGGTTTGCTGCCAATATTCCCAGGTGGTGCGAATGTGACTGGTAATATCAACATTACCTTCTTCCTCGCCCTCTGCACAATGCTGGCTATCAACCTCTTCGGTAATAAGGAGTACTGGAAGGAAATCTTCTGGCCGGATGTACCAATGTTCCTCAAGGCTTATCCACTGCCTATCATGCCAGTGATCGAGCTCTTCGGAGTATTCACAAAGCCTTTCGCACTTATGGTCCGTCTCTTCGCAAACATGATGGCAGGTCACGCAATCATCCTCTCGTTCACAGCAATCATCTTCATCGGATGGCAGTTGAACGCGTTCCTTGGTAGCGGTTTGACATTGCTCAGTTTCGTTATGATTCTCTTCATGAACTGTCTCGAGTTCCTTGTAGCCTTCATCCAGGCTTACGTGTTCACAATGCTTTCTTCTGTGTTCATCGGACTCTCGCTTCCTGAGCATCATAAGTAATATATATAATAAGGTGTAGTTCAATCAGGTTTGAATCTACCTCTTAGAATGACAAAATTAATAATAACAACAATAATAACAATTTAAAACTTTAAGATTATGATTTCATTGATTATGGCAGCTGAAGCAGCTGCAGGTCTTGCTAAGTTGGGCGCTGGTATCGGCGCAGGTATTGCAGCTATTGGTGCAGGTCTCGGTATTGGTCGCATCGGTGGTAACGCTATGGACGCTATTGCTCGTCAGCCAGAGGCTGCAGGCGATATCCGTACAAACATGATTCTTACCGCTGCTTTCGTTGAGGGTGTTGCTCTCTTCGCAGTAGTAGTTTGTGCACTTTGTGTATTCCTCTAAATCTCGAAAAAGAAAGTTAGTTAGATGGATTCATTGAATTTACCAGCAATACTAACCCCCGATTTTGGACTCCTCTTCTGGATGCTCGTTGCATTCGTCCTGGTGTTTGGAATCCTTGCTAAGTTTGGTTTCCCTGTCATCACTGGCATGGTAGACAAGCGCAAGGCATTCATCGACGAGTCTCTCAAGAATGCTCATGAGGCTGCTGAGCGACTCTCAAACATCCAGAAGGAAAGCGAAGCTATCGTCCAGAAGGCTCGTGAGGAGCAGGCACAGATCATTAAGGATGCTGCCTCTACTCGTGACGCCATCATCGCGGAAGCTCAGACAAAGGCGAAGGCTGAGTCAACTCGTATAATCACTGAGGCCCACGCCCAGATTGAGACCGAGAAGCAGGCTGCCATTCGCGATATCCGAGCTCAGGTTGCACAGCTCTCTGTACAGATTGCCGAGAAAGTGGTTCGCCAGAACCTCTCGAGCGATGCTGCCCAGATGCAGCTCATTGACCGTATGCTGGATGAGGTTCAAGGTGATAATAATAAATAAGGTATAAGGAAATTCGATATGAACACTGGAGTAATATCAGTTCGCTATGCTCGCGCTCTTTTGAAGAGTGCCAATGCTCAGGGAGCCAAGGACGAGGTGTACGCTGATATGCAGACTCTTGCCCAGAGCTATCTGACGGTGCGCCAGTTGCGATCAGCCATCGATAATCCTATGCTGCCAAAAGAAGACAAGCAGATGCTTCTGAAGTCGGCTTGCGGTGGTAACCCTTGTAAGCAGACAATCACATTCATTGATGTGGTGCTGAAGGAGGGTAGGGAGAACCTTATACAGTTTATGGCCAATTCCTATGTCACTCTCTATCGTGAGGAGAAAAACATCATCTCAGGCCGTCTCATCACTGCTGTTGCCGTTTCTGACGAAACAGAGGCAAAGATGCGCCAGATGGTCGAGAAGCGTACCAACGCTACGGTAGAGTTCCAGACAGAGGTGAACCCAGACATCATCGGTGGTTTCATTCTTGAATATGATACCTATAGAATGGATGCCAGCGTACAGTCACAGTTGCGTACTATTCTTAAGGAGCTTAACTAAGCACTTAGGAGTTTAAAGTTTAAAGTTTAAAGAACAAAGTAATAATGGATAAAATAAAACCAAGCGAAGTATCAGAAGTATTGCTTCAACAGCTTCAGGGCATCGGTTCACAGCAGAACTTCGATGAGGTAGGTACCGTACTTACCGTCAACGATGGTGTAGCTCGTATCTACGGTCTGCGCAATGCCGAGGCTAACGAACTTTTGGAGTTTGAAAATGGTACTATGGCTATTGTGATGAACCTTGAGGAAGACAACGTAGGTTGTGTGCTTCTCGGTTCTACAGCAGGTATCAAGGAGGGTATGTCCGTTAAGCGTACAAAGCGTATTGCGTCAATCCGCGTAAACGACAATATGCTCGGTCGTGTCATCAACCCTCTTGGTCAGGCTATCGACGGTCTTGGTGAGATCGACATCACTGAGTCATACGAGATGCCACTCGACCGCAAGGCACCTGGTGTAATCTATCGCCAGCCGGTAAAGCAGCCACTCCAGACAGGTATCAAGGCCGTTGACTCTATGATTCCAATCGGTCGTGGTCAGCGTGAGCTTATCATTGGTGACCGCCAGACAGGTAAGACTGCTATTGCCGTTGATACCATCATCAACCAGAAGAGTTTCTACGAGGCTGGACAGCCTGTTTACTGTATCTATGTTGCCATCGGTCAGAAGGCTTCTACAGTAGCTGCTCTTGTACAGAACCTCAAGGAGCACGGTGCTCTGCCTTACACTATCGTTGTTGCTGCAACAGCTTCTGATCCAGCAGCTATGCAGTACTACGCACCATTCGCAGGTGCTGCTATCGGTGAGTATTTCCGCGATCGTGGTGAGCATGCACTCGTAGTATATGATGACCTCTCAAAGCAGGCTGTTGCTTATCGTGAGGTATCATTGATTCTCCGTCGTCCTTCAGGTCGTGAGGCTTATCCTGGTGATGTATTCTACCTCCACTCACGTCTCCTTGAGCGTGCTGCAAAGATCAACGAGCAGCAGGAAGTAGCAGAGGCAATGAACGACCTCCCAGAGTGCCTCAAGGGCAAAGTAAAGGGTGGTGGTTCGCTCACAGCGCTTCCAATCATCGAGACTCAGGCAGGCGACGTTTCGGCTTATATCCCTACCAACGTGATTTCTATCACCGACGGTCAGATCTATCTTGAGGCCGACCTCTTCAACCAGGGCTTCCGTCCAGCTATCAACGTAGGTATCTCGGTATCACGTGTAGGTGGTTCGGCACAGATCAAGTCAATGAAGAAGGTTGCTGGTACTTTGAAGATCGACCAGGCTCAGTATCGTGAGCTCGAGGCATTCTCGAAGTTCTCGAGTGATATGGATGCCGTAACAGCGATGACTCTCGACCGTGGTCGTAAGAACAATCAGCTTCTCATCCAGTCTCAGTATAGCCCAATGCCAGTAGGCGAGCAGATTGCAATCCTCTATTGTGGTACACACGGCCTCATGGCTCCAGTACCAGTAGATAAGGTTCGCGAGTGCCAGGATTCATTCCTCACAGCAATGCGTGCTTCTCATCAGGATGTAATCGATACCCTCGGCAGTGGAAAGATCTCTGATGCAGAGACTCAGGTTATCGAGGAAGTAATGGCTTCAGTAGCCGGACAGTTTAAAGCTTAACGCCTATGCCATCTCTAAAAGAGATAAAAAACCGAATCGCCAGCGTCAATAGTACTCGCAAGATTACGAGTGCGATGAAGATGGTAGCATCATCAAAGTTGCATCATGCACAGGTGATGATCGAGAACATGCTTCCTTATGAGGGCATGCTCGAGCACATCCTGAAGACATTCCTTGCAAGCGATGTTGATGTGAAGTCTCATATCACTCTTGCGCGTCCTGTAAATCAGGTGGCTCTCATCGTCTTCTCAAGCAACTCAAGTCTTTGTGGTGGTTTCAACGCCAATGTCATAAAGATGATGCAGAAGACAGCCGAGGAGTATATTGCCAAGGGCGTGGACGTTACCATTTACCCTGTAGGCCGTAAGGTTGCCGAGAAGGTGCAGAAACTTGGCTATAAGACAGCAGGCAACTTCAACAAGTTGGCTGACAAGCCAAATGCAGCCGACTGTCAGGCAATCGGTCGTGAACTGGGCGATATGTTCGTTAACGATCAGGTTGACAAGGTGGAGCTCATCTATCATCACTTCAAGTCGGCAGGTTCGCAGATTCTTACCCGTAAGACTCTCATTCCTATCGATGTGGAGGAGGCAATGGACTACGACCACTATCGTGACCTCGAGACAACTGTTGCCAACGAGCACACCATGGAGTATCTCAGACAGCATGCACAAGAGCGTGAGTATAAGAACGAGAAGGGTAAGGCACTTAACCACAACTTCATCGTCGAACCTGATATGGCGACAGTTCTCCAGGCATTGATTCCTCGCTATGTGAATCTGATGATCTACACAGCACTCCTCGACAGCAATGCTTCCGAGCATGCTGCACGAATGGTGGCAATGCAGACAGCGACTGATAATGCCGATGAGTTGCTCCGTCAGCTCAACCTGCAGTACAACAAGTCACGTCAGCAGGCTATCACAAGCGAGTTGCTCGATATCGTGGGTGGCTCTGTCAACAACTAATTCCCCATTACAATATATAAAAAAGGAGGGTTCTCAAAAAGGGAATCCTTCTTTTTTTTATATCAACCCGAAACTCCAGAAATA
>JAUNIK010000582.1 GCA_030523505.1 Prevotellaceae bacterium
GATTTACTGGTGACCCAGAAATGCATCGTGGCTCGCACTTATGTGATGCATGGCCCGGGCAAGGGAAGTACAGCAAAGCATCCGGTCTTCTCGAACGATGTGGGCAGCAATTGTTCTACGCTTGGACGGTTCCTGGTGACAAGGGAGCATGGACGGCGAAACAAGACTGGATATAGGCTCAAAGGCCTGGATATAGATAACCGTAATGCTTATAGAAGAGCGTTGATGATACATCGGTCAACCTATCTCGATGGCTTGGTGTGGAAGAAGTATATACCTCTAAACGCCAAAAGCTGTCAGGGCTGTGTCACCGTAACATCCAGAGGAATGGATTATATAGGCAAACTCGTGAAGAGCGAGAAAAAACCGATTCTTTTGTGGAACTACTGCAGTTCCTCTGATTGATAAAGTAGGCATTATCTATATTTGATTTTGATAATTCAAGAAAAAAGATTATCTTTGCAAAAAATCAACCGATTACACTGAATGGAGTGGCTTAGAATATCAACATCAACCGAACTCGTAAGGGTTCAAACCGACGATATAGTTTTCGTTCATGCCGACGGAAACTATTCGGAGGTGCTGTTGTATAATGGCAAGAAGCACACGATGACCTTCCAACTTCATTTCTTCGATGAAACCTTCCAGCGACTCAAGAACAACTTCTTTGTACGCGTGGGAAGAAGTCTCATCGTCAACAAGAACTACATCTATCTCATCAATCTTACCGAACAGCGCATGATACTGACCGGAGGTAAGCTCGATGGAGAATACGAAGTGAAGGCATCGAAGGAGGCTTTGAAGGAACTGAAAGTACAATTGGAAGCCGAGCAACTTCCATCATGGCAGAAAGGAGGTACTGAATGATGATCGAAAAGGATAAAATCACTGAGCGTCAGATAATTATCGTTGATGACGATCCAAAACCTGTACCAGGACAAGGTGCAGGCGAAATACCTGTAATCACAATCGAGGAAGATTCCTCTTCACTTGCAAATGACGTTGAACAGGTCGTTGTAAAGCCGGCAAAACGCTGGCTGTGGTTCGCTCTGGGACTTCTTATTAGTGCTTTGCTCTGCATAGCAGCCGTCATGGGGTGGCGTTACTATCGTCTTTATGTGAATATCGGCATACCAGTCTCTACCACCAGCAAACAGAATATCGAGAAACTAAGTGCTCCTAATAATGCCGGTCATGCCGAAACTCCAGAGGTCGTCATGACCTCTGACTCAATCCTCGGTGTTGCTCTAAACTTCTACGAGCTTCGTGGACTCAGAGCGGAAATTAGTTTACAGGAGCCAGATACTACCGATACCAGCGTTTTCTTGTATAGTCGTTGTGCCGATCATGGAAAGAACGGCGAATATCTTGGTTCGCTCGTCATGAACGGAAAGTCGTTGCAGAGCAACACTTCTCGTTTGGGATATTGCGCCATGGCTAATGGTAATGTAGTAATCGGCGTTGCCCGCGATGAGGAAGTCAAGGACTATTCACAGGAAAACGGTGGTTCATTCTTCCGTCAGTTCATCCTTGTTTCCAATGGTGTGCTGCCACCTCGTTTCCATTTGCATGGCAAGGTTGAACGTCGTGGCTTAGGACGTATTGGTGAAAAACTTTATTACATTGAGACTCGCCATGCAGAAACCATGTGGGACTTTGCCGATGCCCTTCGTGAGTATGGATTTGTAGATGCCATCTACATCACAGGAGGATCCGATTACAGTTTCTATCGCACCGCCGACGGCACTCGCCATGACATCGGTCTTGCAGAAAACTATCCTCACACCGGATGGCAAGGCGTCATCCCATGGCTTGTCTTCAAAAAGCGATAGAGTCCATCCTCAGCGCTACTCCACAGTATTCGTATTCGTTTTCGTACAGTTGTG
>JAUNIK010000583.1 GCA_030523505.1 Prevotellaceae bacterium
ATCAAGTTTACTTGAATATTCTATGTTGAGCGACAGCAAATTCTCTGTAAAGAAACTTTGGCAGCAGAATTAATCAGGTGAGTCGTGGGACCTGTCCCCTGAACCTATTCATCTGCTCCAGAATCGATTAATCAATACGACATGGTTATTAGCTTAAAGGAGAAATTCCCTTTAAGTGGGATAACCTTTGGCGTAGCGAAACTGAAATATAAGGTAACAGCAAAATTCGCAGATCCACAGAATTTATCGCTAAAGGAAGGAATGGCAAACCATTTGGTGGTATAAATAGCTATTAGTGGGTATTCTGCGCGGAATATTTTGCCAATAATTTGGTTTTTACAAGGAAAAAACGTATCTTTGCTGACAAATTTCTAGGAAACACTTTATGACTACAGTAACAATCCAATATGACGAAAGCAACAAGGCTATTAAAAAAGCCTTGGAACTGATTCGTGCACTTGGTGCAAAGATTACACATAAGAAGGAAGACCCTACAATAATGACTCAAGAAGAACTTGATGCAAAGATTCTCTCTGCCCAGAAACAGCACGAAGAAGGTACATGCGCCTCATTTACATCAAGTGCAGATCTCAATAATTTCCTTCAGTCACTATGACGTATAAAATAGAATTTTCCAATGAAGCCACAGAAGACTTGAAGCGTTTGAATGCAAGCGAGCCCAAATGCTTCGAGAAAGCAGTACGTTTCATTAATGAAATTGCAGAACATCCTCGTTCTGGCACTGGTCATCCAGAGCGTCTGAAACATTACGAGCTGGAAACATGGTCACGCCAGATATCCAAGAAGCATAGGTTAGTATATCGTATATACGAGGATGTTGTTACCGTAATGTTGGTTTCTGCATTCGGTCACTACGACGATAAATAACTATGTTGCATCACTGCTGTCCCGTTAATTTTACGGGACAGCAGTGATTTTGTTGTTTTGTATGTCATTGACATCAAACATCAAGAAATCACCTTTTCAATGGGTGGGCGCTTGCGTTATGGGTGCGAGACAAAATAAATGGGGATTTGTTTCTTTATTAAAAGAAATATTTGTAACTTTGCGAAAAAGTAACAACGATGATTAGCAAGGCAAAGATAAAACTGATAAAGTCGCTGGAGATGAAGAAGCACCGCACGAGCGAGGGACTGTTCGTGGCGGAGGGACCGAAGGTGATTGAGGAACTGAGCAAGATTTGCAAGCCGATAGAGGTGTTCGAGGGCGAGGATGCACAGAAGGCGAGTTTCCTGCAACATCCACAAGGGGTGCTGGCGCTGTTTCCTACGGATATATTCAGTAACATTAAGCCTAGTTCGGAACTGAAACTGATGCTCGACGGCGTGCAGGATCCGGGTAACCTGGGTACTATAATCCGTATCGCGGACTGGTTTGGCATTGATCATATCTATTGTTCGCGCGAGACGGCTGATGTGTTCAACCCGAAAGTGGTGCAGGCGACAATGGGTTCACTGGCGAGGGTGAAGGTGGAATATACGGACTTGGCTCCCCTACTCGACTCCCTGCCTGACGACTACCCTGTGTATGGCACTCTGCTCGATGGTAACAACATCTACAACGAGAGGCTCGAAAACCGTGGTATCATCGTGATGGGCAACGAGGGTAACGGTATCTCTGAGGAGATTCGTAAGAGGGTGAACCGACGACTGCTGATACCGAGTTTCCCACCTGAACGCCCTACTGCAGAAAGCCTCAATGTGGCAATCGCAACTGCCATTGTATGCGCTGAGTTCAGAGCCCCCCACCCAACTTCCCCGTAATGGGAGGAGCAGTTACCCCTAGTTAAGTTTGTTTGGCCGCCTAGAAATCTCGATTCCTTGAAAGAAAAACAGCGGCTTTCAATTCTCAACCTTCAATTATCA
>JAUNIK010000584.1 GCA_030523505.1 Prevotellaceae bacterium
AGAGGATAAAACCCGAGAGAAGTGAGGACAGCTCCCCATTAGACTAAAGTTTGGAAAGGAGGGCCATGGGACAGGTCTACATTTTGACCTTAGTCAAAAGTGACCCACATTGGACATTTGACATTTGAAATTAGACCACACACACTTATCCCTAAAAGATAGTCATTAACATATCACCTATAGAACGAAAGGCAACGAAACATGAACGAGATACAGTTTTTAATATATAGCATGCCTGATGGTGACGGCAAGGTGCAGGTAGTCATAAAAGACGACACTCTATGGTGCACGCAGAAGGGTATGGCACAACTCTTTGGCGTTGGAGTGCCTGCAATAAGCAAGCACCTGACTCATATCTTTGAAGAAGGTGAACTGGAGAAAGAAGTGGTTGTTTCCAAAATGGAAATACCCACTCAGCATGGTGCGATAGAGGGCAAAACACAGATGAGTGAAACTGCTTTTTACTCCCTCGACGCCATCATAGCCGTGGGTTATCGTGTGAATAGCCTCAAGGCGACTCGATTCCGACAGTGGGCTACGAAGGTTCTGCATGAATATATTCAAAAAGGCTTTGTCATGGACGACGAGCGTCTGAAACAGGCAAAGACGGCATTCGGAAAGGATTATTTCCGCGAATTGTTGGAAAGGGTTCGAAGCATTCGTGCCAGCGAGCGAAGAATATGGCAACAGATAACTGACATCTATGCAGAGTGCTCATTTGACTACGACCGTAATTCACCTACCACACGCGAGTTCTTCCAGATGGTGCAGAACCGTTTCCACTATGCTATTACTGGACAGACAGCTCCCGAAATAATCTACACACATGCTGACCACACCAAGGAGCACATGGGTTTGCAGACATGGAAGAATTCGCCAGAAGGACGCATTTTGCTTTCGGATACGAAGATAGCGAAGAACTATCTGCCGGAAAAAGAGATTCGTCAACTTGAAAGGGCCGTAACTGGTTACTTCGACTATGTTGAGGACCTCATAGAACGAGAAAACGCATTTTCTATGGAACAATTCGCAGCCTCTGTAAATGAATTTCTTACCTTCCGCAAATATGCACTCTTACCAGATAAGGGTAAAATCTCGCGAGCAGAAGCTGACAAAAAGGCTGAAGAGGAATATAATCTCTACAATCCAGGACAGCAGATTGATTCTGACTTCGACAAGCATTTAAGAGGATTATTGGATTAAACTGACGATACCAACATGGCCGAGAAGAAGCCTAGATACATAGAAGGTACAGGTTGGCGCTACGAGACTGAGCACAGCATGACACGCCGGATGCAGGATCACGACTATCAGTCGCGATGCATCTACATGCTCACCCTCGCACAAGCCGACCGTACAAGGCCACTACTCGGACGTCTAGGCACAGACGAACAAGGCCAGCCGGTACTCATACCCTCGCCACTGGGCGAAGCAGTGGTCAGAGAGTGGTATGCAATGGAGAGGGAATACCCTCAGCTTTCGATCATGCGCATCCAGCTGATGGAGGAGCACCTACATGTGGTGGTATTCGTAAGGGAACGACTCCCAAAACAACTTGGCAAGCTGGTGGGCATAGTAAAGAACGCAAGCAACAAACACTACTGGCAGGCCCTCACAGCTCAAGGTCTCCTCGCACCCAAAGGTCTGCAAACACCACCTCCTCTCTTCGCAGAGAACTTCCAAGACACCATCCTCTCTCACGAAGGGCAGCTGGAGACCATGCTCAGATACGTAGCTGACAACCCCAAGCGCGCCATGACGAAGCGACAGAACCCCGAACTCTTCAAGGTGGTGAGGGAGCTGAAGGTGAAAGTGTTGCAGCCAGGCCCTCAAGCGATGCAGCCGAGGACGGTGCAGCCGAGCAGCCAGGAACAGGGCCAGCCCAG
>JAUNIK010000585.1:0-1198 GCA_030523505.1 Prevotellaceae bacterium
AAGGCTCAGCACATTCTTGTTATCTGAAACCTTTCCGATGGAGAGAAGTTGAGTTCCATCTGCCGCGTAAACGGCTATTCCGGATAGGGTATCCGGCATAAGCCTGGTCAGCGATTCCTCAAGATGATCGAGTCTGACACAGAACGCTATAACCCCTTCGGCATTTCTTGTATTCGCTGAGACAATTGGAAGCCACACCCAAAGTAACTGTAAGCGCCTGCCCTGAGCGTCCACTTTTCCCAGCCGGAACTTCAAAGCCAGATCGCCTATGTTCTCCGGTGTAAAGTTGTCCAGCCATGGTTCCTTTTCCGTGCATACAGAAAAATAGCTGTCACCATCACTGATATACCGGTTATAGTTGTTCTGAAAGTAGAGGTGAATGTTCTGAAGATATGCTTTGGTATTGGTAAGCGAAGAAAGGTAGTTTTTAACTATCGACAGATTCCTGGAGTTTTCCAGCGTTAGTTTTTCAGCATTCAACGCTGATTTCATACTTACTCGGACACTCGCCTTTGTAGTAAAAAACGAATGGAGGCTGTCTAAATCATCCAGTACCATGGAAAACATATCATCCATCTGCATCAGGATAGTTTGATGATCATTTTCCATGTTCTTCAAGGAGAACTGCTGTGTAAGGTGAAGCGACAGTATTCCTAGTATGAGCAGAGGTATAAGCACCGGGAACATCGTTGACAGCACCTTACGAAACCAAAAATGTATCTTCATAGTGTACGATACTCCTGAGGGGTTTTCCCATAGAATTTTTTAAATGCTCTGCAGAAATTCTCTGCATTGTTATACCCAACTGCCTCTGCAACGCTGTAAATCCGGTTTCTGCGATCACGCAGCAACTCTGCTGCAACGGACATGCGAGTGCGGATCAATGCCGAAGTAAAGGTTTCTCCTGTCTGAGTCTTGATCAGCTGACTCAGATAGTTGGGGTTCACGTACAGCCTGCCGGCAATCTCGTTCAGATTTGCTGTGGTATACTCCTGACGGATATATGCCATCACTTTCTGAACAAGGTCCACCCGACTATCATCTGGCTTGCTGATTACCCTTTCATCCAGCTTCTCACGTATTTTTTCGAATGTTTCCAGAAGCTTCTGATATTGCGTCGGTTTACAGACATAATCGCTGACGCCGTAAACGAACGCTTGCCTTACCATCTCAAACTCATGATAAGCACTCAGCGCTA
>JAUNIK010000585.1:1208-1878 GCA_030523505.1 Prevotellaceae bacterium
CTGATGGACAATACAGCTCAGTTCCAAGCCATCCATTCCTTCCATGCGCAGATCAGTAAACAGGATATCCACGTCATGTGTCCGGATGTAATCCAGCGCATCCTGTCCGTCCTCAAACTGAGCAACCACTTCCATACCCACATTTACCCACGGGAAGTAAGTTGCAATCCCCTTCCGGGTGGCTTGTTCATCATCTACTAGAACCATTTTATACAAGTCCAATCCTCCTTCCTGCAACAAAGTCTCAAAAAGCATTTCATAATACGAATGTACACACCTGGTTTTCTAATCATATGCCCCATTTATTCAACAAAGCAAAACATTCTCTCAATGTTATCTGAATAATAGCATGAAATGCACAATTAGGCAAGGGGTTATCGCGGAGGACACAAATGCAAGCAAGTGCATGAAAGCAAATAAACAGAAAGCAAGCTTATCAAAACAAATGGCTAATTTTCGAAGGTCCATAATCTTGTGAATCTCACTGGCGACACTGCTCAATCCCAGCGGAATCGGTGCTCAACTCAGCAGGATTAGTCAGCCCTCGCCCACACATCCACTCCGCTCACTGGCATACCTACTTGATCGGGCTGCACGAGGCTGTGTTCCCCGAGAAAAAGCCTGTCATGCGCTGGATTCCCCCACTGCCTATCGGGATGAGCGACAGGCG
>JAUNIK010000586.1 GCA_030523505.1 Prevotellaceae bacterium
TACATCAAAAACGGAAAGAAATACAAATGAGAAGTGTTATTATATTTTTTATGGCAACAGCATTGACACTTTCAACATCCGCTGTTGTCGCTCAGGATGTTCAAAACAAGGTAGCAGATAGAGAACCCCTGCAATTAGTAAAAGAGTGGGACAAGATATTTCCCAAAAGCGACAAGGTGAATCACGAGAAGGTGACCTTCGTGAATCGCTTCGGTATAACCTTTGCGGCAGACTTATATGTACCGAAAGACATTATAGGTAAAACAACCGCTATTGCCGTAAGTGGGCCGTTTGGAGCCGTAAAGGAGCAGTCATCTGGGCTTTATGCACAAAAGATGGCTGAATATGGATTTGTCACCTTGGCTTTCGACCCCTCATATACGGGCGAAAGTGGCGGACATCCTCGCAATCTTGCTTCACCCGACATCAATACTGAAGATTTTTCTGCAGCTGTTGATTACCTGACGACAAGGAACGAAGTGGATGCTGCGCATATCGGAATAATCGGAATTTGTGGCTTCGGTGGTTTTGCAATTAATGCCGCAGCTATCGATACACGCATCAAAGCTACTGTAGCCATCACTATGTATGACATTAGCCGTTGTACTGCTAACGGATATTTCGACAAGAACGATAATCCGGAAATGCGCCGTGCAATGCGTATTCAAATGAATGACCAACGTACGAAAGACATTCGGGAGGGAGCTTATCTGCGTAATGTGATGAATCCTAAGCCCTCTGATGATGCGCCTCAATTCATGAAAGACTACTACGATTACTACAAGACACCGCGTGGATATCATCCTCGTTCCATCAATTCTGGGCAAGGTTGGAACATGACCTCCAATCTGGCTTTCCTCAATGCACCAATTCTTGCATACGCTGGTGAGATAGAGAGTGCTGTACTTCTTGTACATGGCGGAAAAGCACATTCGCGTTATTTCAGTGAAGATACTTTTAAGCGACTCAAAGGCGATAACAAACAACTGCTCATCGTTCCTGATGCCGTCCACTGTGATCTCTACGACGGGGGCGATGGCAACTATATCCCATGGAACGAGATTGCAAGCTTTTACAAATCCAATATATGACCAAATACATCACCACACTTGCATTGGCACTCACTCTGCTGAGTGCCAATGCCCAAACAAGCAACATGATGAACGACAGTAAATTAACAACACGACACCTGAATCTCGCTGCTTGTGCCGCCCTTGAAGCGCAGGGCGACATGGTGAGGCTCGACACTGCGCTGCGCAACGCTCTCGACGAGGGCGTGACCGTCAACGAACTGAAAGAGGCTTTCTCTCAGCTTTATGCCTACACGGGCTTCCCCCGTTCGCTCAATGCGCTCAACCTTCTGAAGACGGTGCTGGAAGAGCGTAGGGCAAGCGGCATTGTTGACAACGAAGGCAAGCCATGGCAACGCCCCGCGCTATGGGACAACGCTGAGGAAGCCTTGCGGCGAGGCACGGAGGTACAGACACGCCTTTGCGGCGGCGTGCCATACAACTTTGACTTCTCTCCACAGGACGACCATTATCTCAAAGCACATCTCTTCGGCGACATCTTTGCCAGTGACCAACTGTCGGAGTCTGACCGTGAGATTGTCACTGTGGCAGCCCTCTCTGCCATGAAGGGTGTTGAGCGTCAGTTGGCTTCGCACAAACGTGGAGCCGTGATGATGGGCAATACGGCAGAACAGGTGGAACAGCTTTGCCACTATCTTTCTGTGAACGGTCTTTCCCAATCAGACAATGCTGCTGATGCCTGCTACGGCGACTGGCCCAAGGGCAATCCCAACACCCGATATGCCCAGTATTTCACAGGCGACAGCCATCTTGCACCCATTGCTCCCAAAAACCTTT
>JAUNIK010000050.1 GCA_030523505.1 Prevotellaceae bacterium
GGGCCATATTTTCCAGTGCAGCCATGTAACGACAGTTACTGTTATGCAGATTGGGGTTGGTAGATAAGAGCTTGCTCATTAGATACCAAGAACAAGATGAATAACGGAAAAGCAACGCTTTGGCTGTACATTTTTCATTAAATAATAAATAAATCACACAGAGTTTTTACGGGTGAGCTGTAAAAAAACACATGAATAGACATTTTTTTAGAAATCAAGCACAAATTTACCCGACCTCACTCCCTTCTTTTGCTACCTTTGCAGCGCTCAATTTTCATAAGGCGCACGTCTGCGATTATGTTTGTTGTGCACATGGTGAAAAATCTTTCAAACCAAATTGTATTACACTCATTATTAATTTATTATTAAAACCTAAAAAACAAAATGAAAATCTCTACTTTCAAAAAATGTTTTGTATTGGCAGTAGGCTTGTTCTTTGCTCAGGGCATCTCTGCACAGGTTGTTGACCTTCTTCCAGCAAACGTGAAGGCAAACGTTTCTTCAGAACGTAAGAAGGACAAAATTAAGAATATCGTTGTCGCAGGTTCTCCAGAGAAAGGCTACAAGGCTTTCTTTGCTGCTTCTGACGATGCTAACGGTGAGGAACTCTGGGTTACAGATGGTACACCAGAAGGTACACACATGGTAAAGGACATCAATCCTGGTCCTGGTTCTGGTAATCCTTGCTATCTCGGTCGTTTGAATGACAAGGTTCTCTTCTCTGCTTTCACAGAAGATGAGGGTCAGGAACTTTGGGTTTCTGATGGTACAGAGGAAGGTACAAAGATGCTTATGGACTGCTACACATTCGGTGATGGTAATCCTAAGGCATTCACACAGATGAACGAGACTCAGGCTATCTTCGTTGCTATCGACGACGAGTCGGCTGAGTATGATCCTGCTCTCGGCGCACAGTATTGGTTGTGGGTAACCGACGGTACAGAGGAAGGCACTCACCGTGTTGTTGCTGATGCTGACAGTGAGCATCAGGCAAACTGTATCTTCCCTGGCAAGGACAACACTACTCTTCACACAGCTTACTGCCGTGTTGGTCGCCGCGTTTTCTTCAAGGCTGACACAACTGACGGTATGATCGGTGAGGAGGTCTGGGTAACCGACGGTACAGAGAATGGTACATACCTCGTAATGGATATCAACTGGGAGCCTAACCAGTCAACAGGCGGTACTTGTGCTGCTGGTATCGACTGCTTCGCTAACTACAAGAACGAAAAGCTCTTCTTCCAGGCATGGACACCTTCATTCGGTAGTGAGCCTTGGTGCACTGATGGTACTCCTGGCGTAGCAAATACTCAGGACCGTGAGGTTAACTCAGGCTACACAGAGTCAGGTGACGAGCACACCTATCTGATCAAGGACACACACGAAGGTCGCGACCCTAACAATGGTATCGGTTTCGGTGCAGGTTGCTTCGGTCAGGGCTTCGAGGTCTTCAAGGATCGTATCTGGTACCGCGGATGGCATCCAGAGTATGGCTACGAGATCGGTGGTACAACCACTGAGAAGGGCAACTACGTATGTTTCGATGTATGGGAAGAGGAGCCTTCTGTAGACCATAACTCATACTCTGACCCTGGATGTATCTTCGACGGTGTGTATATGTTCTGTGCTGCTCATGGTTTCGATGCTGCTCGCGATGACAACTGGGGCGGTGAGATGTGGTACACCGATGGCGAGGGCGTTTATCCACAGCATGGCAACTGGATTCCTGGTACTGGAAGTAACTGGATTAAGGAGCAGACTGTAGCTGGCGGTTCTATGTATTGGTTCAACGAGACTAACGGTGGTTGGGCTGATGGTTATGGAAACGGTCTTTACTATCTCGATTCAAAGGACGATGCTCCTGTAGTGGCAGAACTTGTTGCTCCTGATGCTTCTTCAACAGGTGACATGGTTCATACTCTCCGCAATCTCGGTGGTACAATCATCTACGCTGCAGGTGTAAATGACCGTGTATACTGCTACAAGCACACTAAGGCTGGTTGGGACGGTAAGTCTGACATGGGCGAACTTGAGCCTGACTTCCTCACAGAGGAGGAGAAGACTGCCATCCAGACTATTCAGAACGAAGAGAATACACTGGAAGGTGTATACACTCTTGGTGGCGTAAAGGTTGCTGACTCTGTCAAGGGTCTCCAGAAGGGTGTTTACGTTGCAAACGGCCGCAAGGTGGTTATCAAGTAATCTGACTATATATTCTGGGAGTTAGAGGACTTTTTCTTCTAACTCCCTTTTTCACCTTATTATATTAACAGACTGAAGTTTCGGAAGTTAAAAGGAGTTATCGCTTCGCTTGGGAAGTTAAGGGGAGTTATGGGACGAATGTCTCTACTTAACATGCCCATTACCGCGAGGATAACTATTGTCCTTTAACTTCCCTAGCGAGTGAAGCGAGCGATAACTTCCCATAACTCCCTTTAACTCCTAGGTTTCGGAACTTCCGAAACTTAAATTAACAGACAATATTCTCCGTACGGGGGAAAACTCAGCTATTATGCGAAAATTTGAGATTTCAAGATTTGCGATGCTCGCAGTGTTCCTCCTTCTGTCAGTCTCTGCATTTGCACAGAAGGTAAAGGTCACGGGTATCGTCATTGACGACCAGTATCAGGAACCGCTTACTGGCGTTACAGTAAAAGAGAAGGGATCCACGAATGGTGTTATCACTGATGTTGACGGTAACTTCACGATAGAAGTACCAGCAAAGGGTACCCTCGTGTTCACTTATATGGGCTTCGCAGAACAAGAAGTCGCATTGAACAACCGAAAAGAACTCACTATCATCATGCACACAGAGTCGAAACAGCTAGAAGAACTGGTTGTCATCGGCTATGGTGTACAGCGCAAGAGTGATGTCACTGGTTCTATAGCCAGCATCTCGGGCAAGGATATTAACAACCAGCCTGTATCTGGAACCTTGCAGGCTTTGCAAGGCCGTGCTGCCGGCGTCACCATCATCCAGAACACCGGTGCTCCTGGTTCGAACACCACTATCAAGGTACGTGGTACCGGTACTGTCAACGATTCCGACCCTCTCTACGTTGTCGATGGTTTTGTTGTTGACAACATCGACTACCTCAATCCTAACGACATTGAGAATGTGGAGATTCTCAAGGATGCCGCGTCGAGTGCCGTTTACGGTTCACGTGCAGCCAACGGTGTTGTTGCCATAACAACCAAGAGCGGTAAGGAGGGTAAAACCAAGATTACCTATGATGGTTATTTCGGCATTGCTAATCCATGGAAAACGATAGAAGTGATGGGACTTGAGGACTATGCACTCCTCAAAGACTACATCAACAATGAACCCCGCTACTCTGTAGACGGCAAACTCTACCAATCCTATGCTAACGGTGTAGATGCCTCGGGTGGTTATATTTACGATGATCATAAAGCCTACCTGCTTGATACCATACGTAACAACGGATGCTCAAACTGGTGGGACGCTATAACACAAACCGGTACAAAGCAGCAACATGCTGTGAGCATATCAGGTGGTACAAACAAAATGCAGTATCTTGCCAGTGCAAGCTACTATGATGAAAGAGGTATCGTTCAGACTTCAAACTACCAGCGTTTCAACGGCCGCGCAAATATCAAGGCCGAACTGGCTAAATGGCTGAACCTCACTACCAACATTACATACACTAACGAGAATCGCTCAGGCGTACCTGAAGGTTCGGCTTCCATCCTGAAACATGCTCTCTACGAGAGCCCGATGACTCTTCTCAAGGATAACAAGGGGTATTGGTACTCAAGCAATCCTATAGCCGTCCTCGATCGCAATCACGACAAGATGAACCGCGACCGTCTTGAGATGAACCTCTCGTTGGATGCGAAACTATGCAAACTGCTCAACTATCAGTTCAAGGTGTCGTATTACACAACACCTCAGCAGAACAGTTCATTCACTGAGGTTGCAAAACTTGATGAAGATTTCACTTCAAGCGACCGATCTACCGTATACGTACAGAACTCACGCGTAAACAAATGGGAGATTAACAACCTCTTGACCTTCCTATGGAATAATGATGTGCACAGCATCACCATTCTCGCAGGTCAAACAGCCGAAGGCTACAAGCGTTCATTCCAGCAGTCGTACCGTTCGGGTACACCTTCCAACGCTGAGAATTTCCAGTATCTTTCTTCGGCTTATATTGCTGACAAGACCTATGGATACCCAACAGAGTGGACAGCTCTTGGCTTCATCGGCCGTATCAACTATTCGCACCTTGACCGCTACCTTCTCCAGATGAATATCCGCGCCGATGGCTCTTCTAAATTCGCAAGCAATAACCGCTGGGGTGTATTCCCATCAGTTTCCCTTGGTTGGAAATTCTCTAACGAACCTTTCATGAAGAATGCCACATGGTTATCAAGCGGTAAGCTGCGTGTGGGTTGGGGTAAGCTCGGTAACAACCGTATCGATGAGCTCTCACGCTACACATATCTCACCTCTGGCTTCAATTATTCCTATGGCACAGGAAACTCAAGCACATACCAAGGTGTCACAGCCACTGTTATCGGTAACGACGGTATCGTATGGGAGAAGAGTGAGAACCTCAACGCTGGTATTGACCTCAGTTTCCTCGATTCACGCTTGCAAGTTACCTTCGAGTACTTCAACCGCAAGACCACAGATATGCTGCTCCGCGTGCCAACCGTTTCTTCAGCAGGCCTTGACTCTTCACCAATGACAAATGCTGGTTCAGTAAAGAACTATGGATGGGAGTCGGAAGTAAAGTGGCGCGACCATATCGGCAAGGACTGGCGCTATGAACTTGGATTCAATGTGTCATGGACACGCAACAAGGTAACATCGCTCGGTACTGGCAACGAACCTATCTACGGAGCCTACATCAGTGATCTCTCAATGGCAGGCTACGTAACAAAGACAGCTGTAGGTATGCCTATCGGAGCCTACTACGGATATGTAACCGATGGTATCTTCAATAACTGGGACGAGGTGGAGTCAAGCGTGCAGTACGAGCCTGGCAAGAACCGCAACGAACAGACAACACGTCCTGGAGACTTCCGCTTCAAGGATCTCAACGGCGACGGTCTTATCACTGCAGAGGACCGCACCTACCTCGGTTCGTCACTTCCAAACTTCGTATTCGGTATTCCTCTCTCTGTTGGTTTCAAGAACTGGGATCTCAACTTATTCTTCCAGGGACAGACCGGCAACAAGATTTTCAATGTGATGGACTACTATCTTTGCAATGCCGCCAACGGCAACGTATATGCCGACATCAGAGAGAAGCATTGGTCGGACGGTGGTGAGGATGTGCAGGGACATTCATTCTGGCCTGCTAACTACAACGCCACAGTGCCTGACCTCAGCAGTAACGATGCTGCCAACAACTTCCGCGCAAGCGATTTCTTCATTAAGGATGGTTCTTATCTCCGTCTGAAGCAGTTGGCCCTCACCTACAACTTCCCTCAGAGCATCCTCAACAAGTTGCACATCAGCAACCTCGCCGTTTCGCTTACAGGCTATAACCTCCTGACCTTCACTGGTTATGATGGTATGGACCCTGAGGTAGGTAAGGTGGTAGGAACCGAAACCAACAACCTCTCAATGGGTGTTGACTATGGTAACTATCCACAGGCTCGTTCGTTTACATTTGGTGTTAAACTCGGTATCTAAAAGAAAGGAGACACAGATATGAAAAAGATATTATCATTAGTTTCACTTATTGTGGCCGCTCTTACTTTGAGCTCTTGTTCCGACTTCCTCGACAAGGAAATCCAGGGCTATGCCACAGACGAGAACTATTACGACACACAATATAAAATGCAAACCGCTCTGAATGCCGCATACGACATTCTCCAGTCTGACGAATACTGGGATCAGGAGTGGCGATTCGGTGAAGGTATGGGCGACAATGTACGTAATGTCGACGAAGGCCTTGCATCACAGATGGGACAGCTGGTACTGTTCCGATTCACCACTTCCAACACATGGATTCTTCAGCGCTGGCAGGTGAACTACAAGGGTATACATCGCGCAAACCAGGTCATTGCCAACATCAACCGTGTGAAGCTGTCTACCACACAGTATGACGCATATACACAAATACGCTATATACTCGCACAGGCTAAGTTCCTACGTGCCCTCTACTATTTCAACCTCGTGAAGTCGTTTGGTGGCGTGCCAATCCGACCTGAGACTGAGACCGTGGAGAATCTCGTCATCCCTCGTTCAACAAAAGAGGAGGTTTACGCATATATCGAAAAAGACCTGCGTGAGGCTGCTATCATGCTTCCTACCGGTTATGTCAACACTACCGACTTCGGTAAGGTTACCAAAGGTGCTGTCGTTGGTCTGCTTATGAAGGTACTCCTTTATGAAGCAAAGCCAGGCGTTCCTTCTGAGAAATGGCAGGAGTTGAAACGCATTGGTGACTATATGGTTGGCGGTAAAGCCATGACCAATGCAGAAATGCTTCAGTGGGATGGAGAAGAAGATTGGGAAGCACTTCGTCAGCGTCTATGGTTCAAGCCAAAGAACCTCAACACTGTGAACGATCCATACGAGACATCCGATGCCATACTCGACCCATTGAGTGAGACTTATACTCTCGAATACAAGGACATGTACGGTGCAGCTCTGCATGGAGGCGACAAATGGGCTTATGTATATCAGTTCTATGGCGATGGCGAATTCTGCAAGGGTTCTGTCTTCGAGGTAGTATTCAAAGAGAGTGCCGACGGCACCAGCGGCGATACCAATGAGGGAGCCGGAATTGAACTTTTCAACACTGGCAATGTTGCAATGTACGGCACAGCAGCCATCATCAACGATATCTTCGGTACCGATCCTCGAAAGATATACACCATACATCATCAGGAGAACACACCTGACGGAGAATCATGGCAAGGTGGCGAGGGACGTTACGTTTCGCTGAAATGGTATACTCCTAAGAAGGATAAGCCTCTCTATGCTGGTGACAACGGTAAGAATTTCCGACTGATTAGATGGGCTGACATAAAACTTATCTATGCAGAGGCACTCAACGAATGTGGTGACCGTGAGAATTCCCTGAAGCACCTTAACGACTGCAAGGCACAGGCAAATACTATCAACTCGTCAACCAACCTCTATTCCGCAGGTGGCTATGGTTACATACGCGACCAGATTTATCTTGAACGACGCATAGAACTCTGTTTTGAGTTCGACCGCTACTTCGACCTTGTACGTCAGGGCCGCGCAGCAGAGGTAATGCACAACTATGGCAACACTATCGGACAGGCCAACAGACGTGGTGCTTATTTCCGTGAAGGTGTGAATGAACTGCTTCCTATACCACAGACAGAGATAGACGTGTCAAATGGTGTCGTAGAGCAGAACTATGGTTACTAATCTTTATTAAAGGGAAAAGCAATGAAAAGATCTATATATACAATAATGTTTGTGTGCGTAGCAATGCTGCTTGCTTCATGCAGCAGCGAGGACGAACAAGCACGCACACCTGTAGCCACAATCGATATTGACAAGACAACACTCGTCACCAATGAGTCAATGGAACTGCACTTCACCGGCGTTGCCGACCAGGTGGTTGTATTCACCGGCGATGAGGGGCATGTCTACCAAGAGTTCGGCCACGGTGATATAAAGGAGAACACAGGTATCGTTGTCAACAAAGGACTCTTCACCTATTCATACGCTGTGCCGGGAGTGTTCCATGTGGTTGTTGTGGCAAGCACATACAACACATATTCCGGCAATGGGCAGAAACAGGCAAAGTATGAGTTTGACATAACAGTGAAGGATGATGTAAACACAATAGACAACATTTCCTTCCAGTCACAGGCTCACAACGTATTCTATGCTCAGCAAGCAAATGATCATGATTGGGTGTTCTGCATTCCTACCATGGAAGTCTATGGCAACAAGAATGTGAAAACAAACGTAACAAAGCGCCCTCTTATATTCGACATTGCATCTGACTCAGCAAAAGTGTTCATTGACGATGTTGAATACTCATCGCGCTCTAACTACAATCTGGAGGACAAACATGCCATAAAGGTAATCTCCCATGAAGGAAATGTCCGTGAGTATACGCTATGGTCGTTGCGTTATCCTGAGTTTAGCTCTATCTCAGTCGGTGGTGCAAACGGAGAACTCATACGCGATGCCTTCAACCAGGATATTATCACATATAAGTTCACTGGTGTAGCTGGCACCGACACGATGGCTGAGAGTCACGAAGACAATGTTCAGTTCTTGGTCAATGGTGCAGTGCCTACCTCACCTATCGACTATGCTGACACTGACAATGTATACACTCTGGTACGAACAAGCGTGGAGAACGAGAATATCAAGGCCGTGACTCGCATAAAATTCGTATTTGAATGATTCTGCAGGAAGATTATTTCTTCATAAAAAAGGATAAATTCCTTTTTCTACCGAATTAATTTTGATTTTACCGCAAATTTAGCTAACTTTGTATGCCTTATCGTTTAAGACCTATTGTTTTAGCTAATTTGCGGTAAAAATATAAGAACCTATTTGCTATTTTCTTAAATTCAATAAAAGCTCATGTTCAGAACATCACTGATATCGTATAACACATCACTGTTCGCCACTGGATGCAAAAGACTGCTTATACTTGCGGTTATTATGATTGGCGGAATGTTTGAGGTGCATGCAGAAGGTGCAAAGTCACCTGCACCATTGCAGTCTAACGCCGAAAGTGTGGCTCCATATAAAGGCTCACGCATTTTCTGGGACACCACAACCCGTCAGACTGTATTCAACAATGGAGGGTATTCACGTATCATCCAGCTACAGGACGGACGACTGATGGCTGTATGTGAACATACAGGTATCAATATAGCCTTCAGTTCCAATATGGGCAAATCATGGACAAGCCCTATTAAAATTGTCAACAATCCAAGTAGAATTAATGAATGTGTGCCCGATCTCATCCAATTGTCTGATGGGACTATCATCGTAGCATACAATCCTCGCCCACAAGAACCATATTCTGAGGACCGCAAGTTTGGCATACGTTGCAAGTATTCCACCGATAATGGTGCAACATGGAGTGAGGAAATTTTCGTGCATGATGCCTATCACACCTTTGCTGACGGTTGCTGGGAACCATCAATGCTGGAATTGCCTTCTGGAGAACTGCAACTTTATTTTGCCGATGAAGGGCCATATACAAACAGTAACGAGCAACAGATATCTCTCACCCGTTCGTTCGATAAGGGCAAGACATGGTCAACTCCTCAAAAGGTAAGTTTCCGTGCGGGATATCGTGATGGAATGCCAGCACCGATACTTTTGAAAGACCAGTCTGAAATTGTATATGCGTTTGAAGACAACGGCTGGGGATATGGAGACTTTTTCCCTACTACCGCTCGATGCTCCCTGGAAAAGAACTGGAATAACTATTGGGTAAACAGTAGCAGTTCAAACCGACAGAAGACACTCGACCCAGCCTATTGCCCAGCAGCCACCGGTGGTGCTCCATACCTGTGCCAGTTGCCTAATGGCGAGACTGTAATATCATGGCAGTCTACCTATAACAGCAGCACAGGCAAACTGACAATGATTACTGCCGTGGGCGACGAGAGAGCACAGAACTTCAAGTCATTATCACATCCGTTCATCATCTCAGGTACAACATCAGTACTATGGAATTCGGTCGCTGTGATCGACACTGGTGTCGTTGTAGCTGTCGGCAGTGTTGACAATCATGTTGAAATAATAAAGGGATATCCAAAAACCATGTTTGAATGTGCATACGGCTCTCCTGTGGTTGATGGAAAGATGACAAAGAACGAGGGCTACTACAATGCCAACTGCTCACAAGTAAGAATGGGTACTGAAACAGGCACCATCACACTTTGCGACTATGCCTACGACCGCGATTCACTGTATTTCGTGGCACGTGTGTCCGACCATACTCCTATGGAATCTGGAGCCTATGCTGACGGCATACGCCTGTTCATTGAAACAGAAGGAAAAAGTGACAACCGCCCACAGACCACCACATATCAGTACTACGTGAAGCTCAATGGTACATGTACACGCCTTGTAGGCACAGGTGCTTCCTATAAAACAACAAAGTCCGACCTCGCCCATGTCTGTGTCAATGCGACTTCGTCGTATTACATCATCGAATTGGCAATCCCTTGGGAGGACATGGGACTAAGCGGTGTACCTACCGAAAAGAATCTACGTACCAATATCGAGATTCGAAATGGCGACACCTCCGGTCTTGTCACAGAGACCATTCCTGATGCCAAAGCCAATTATCCTTGGACATGGATGGTGCTCCACATGGCAGACATCCCGGAAGAAGATGCTGTGAAGAATATAGAAACAGATGATTCACATATTGTCATCACAGCTGATGGTAATGAATTCAACATTCGAAGTTCCGAACCAATAGAGAATCTTACAATCTACAGCATCGACGGCCGAAAGGTGGGTTATTACAGTGGTATAGAGAATGCTTTTCGTGCATCCTCTCCTATCCACGGCATGGCTGTAATGCAACTTGAACTGCAGAACGGTCGCACAGTAAACCGCAAGATTGTACTCTAAGAATAAACAAGGCAGTTCTGCCTACTACATAGATTGATTGCCACTATATTGCTCACAAACCACCTGTCAATGCATATGCGCCAGTTTCTTTTATCGTTCTTTCTGATTTTCACGCAATTGGCATATCCTGCCGATTATATCTATCGTCACCTCACAAGCGACAATGGATTACCCCACCACCAGGTGCAATCGTTAATCCAGGATAAGGATGGCAATATATGGATTGGTACACGCAATGGATTGGCACGCTATGATGGTTACGACATAAAATGCTATTATCACAACGACAAGGATTCGACCAGCCTTAACCATAACTTCATCCACAACCTGTTTCTCGATAGCAAGGGACAAATATGGATAGTTTCCAACGGTGGAATATGCCGTTATCAGCCAGAAACTGACAACTTCCATAGATACAAGTACATGAGCATCACCTCAATGGCTGAGACGAGCAAAGGGAAACTGGTTTGTGGTGGTTATAATTTCTGGGCATACGATGAA
>JAUNIK010000587.1 GCA_030523505.1 Prevotellaceae bacterium
CTTATATTGCGATAATGTCCAAGAAGAAACTCGTCTTCCTTTTGCTTGAAGTTTTTGCAATCTACGAGCCGTACAAACGTGGATCTGTAGTTTGCGATGTCCTTTTTTGCAAAGACAAATGCACATGTCTGTACAATATCATTTCCGATTTCTTCAAATGCTTTAATTCCCAGATGGACAAGCGAGGATATTCTGGACCGAAGTACCCTTGATCGGAGGTTCTCATAACTGGCAATAAACATCCACGCATGCTGAGTAATCATAGCTTGATATCCTGCGGCTTTTATCATGTTGTTGCATTTATCAATAAACACAGCGAACATATCATATTTGCTATCCGGATACGACGTTTTTAGATAATCTCCAAGTTTCGCCGACATGCCGCTTGAAGCCATATAAGGGGGATTGGTAATAACGGCATCATATTTCTGCGACATCACCTGAGCCTGCTTGATGAGTGGCAGCAGCTTCTCAAGCGCATCGGATCGATATGCCATTGTCATCAGGTCTTCCGGGAAGTCCTGCTCGATCTCGGCGATCCTCGTATAGAGTGCAGGATAATTCAGTCTGGTGACATTGATAATGCTGCCAAGCTCTTTTGCGTCTTTGAGGTCTTTCCGAAGCAACCGCAAATCAGCTCGAATATCAGAGTTCCGATTCGCTACATACTCGATCAGATCATCGGTCATGAAGCCTGAGTCTTGGATGGACATCACCCACGGCTTGAGGTCCATAGACAGAATTCGCCGGTTGTACTTCCTCGCCTTCATCATGACTGCAAAGTAAGCCAACTGACCCGCACGGTCATCGATATCAAGACCGTACAGATTGTTCTCCAGGATGCTCTTTGCCGCGTCACGCTCTGACCAGCCAGCAGAGGTATATATCTGCATCAGCACGTCGAAAGCATATACGAGGATGTGGCCGGAACCCATGCAGGGGTCAATGACCTTAATGCCTTCCGGCTTGATCTGGGCATATTCCGCTCTAATCTTCTTAAGCTGTTCTTCGACTTCCGGTTCTTGCTCTGCTTCGTCCAAATAGTATTTCCACGTGCTTTTCAGCTCGTCGTTCTTATGTCCTTCATACCAAAGACGGCCAAGGCTGTTCTCCACCATGTACCGAACAATCCAGTCCGGGGTGAAGAGCTGTGTGGCGGCAGGGATGCGCTCTTTTGTGATCTTGACGTTCTTTTTGAGCAGGGCAAAGGTCTCGTCCTTGAGCTCAGAGTTATAATACTGATACAGCCAGCCGATGATCTGCACAGCATCGGTCCAATCCTCTTCGGGAATGTCCGAAATCATCCTTCCGATCACGCTGTCCTGTTTCAGAAGATTATTGGGGAATAACAGTTCCGTATAGTTTGCAATCTTCTCGAACATTCCGGGAAGAGCTGCATTAAGAGCGTTGCATTGCGTGATAAGAAGGTACTTGTAGAGACCTTCGTTATCCTGCTTGTCCAGCAGATGGATCACAGTATCCCGGTCGATTCCGTCCAGTTCGACTCTGGTAGCTTCTTTGAGAATCTCCGGTTTGAATGCTCCGTTCTCATCCGTAAAGATACGAACCTTGGAGGGAAGATAGCCGTTGACCTCCATGAAGCGCAGAGCGATAAAGCGGTTGAACCAGGTATAGGCTACTTCCTCCATGACCTGATTGAACCCTTTTTGACGAATCTGGGCGATCAGCGTATTGCGCTGTTCCTTTTCGGCTTTTGAGAGCAAACGACCTCCAACGGAGTCGATGCCTGTTTTCATCTCTCCGTTCTCAGTAATCTCATATTCAAACGCTTTCTGCTTAGCTGCCTCAATCAGATTGACGCGGGCCCAGATCGCGTAATTCTTTATTGCTGTCTTGTTCATGG
>JAUNIK010000588.1 GCA_030523505.1 Prevotellaceae bacterium
CGGTGTGCATGATCTTGCGAGTCTCATTGAACATCTTCATCTCCTCCTTGGTGTAACCATTGTCGGTAAACACGTCGATCTGAGGGATTACGTTGTAAGCAAGCTGATATGCGAACTTCTCGACAGTAACAGGCTCGTTGTTGAGCACCTGACGGTACTGGGTCTCGAGCTCCTGCATTGCCACAGCACCTGCACCACTGGCTGCCTGATATGAAGCAACGTGGATGCGCTTGATATGGCTAATCTGCTCAAGACACTGGAGCACTACGACCATCATGATGGTAGTGCAGTTAGGATTGGCAATGATGCCACGTGGACGAACCAAGGCATCCTTGGCATTGCACTCAGGCACAACGAGAGGCACATCAGGATCCATGCGGAATGCGCTCGAGTTGTCGATCATCACAGCACCATACTTTGTGATGTCGGCAGCAAACTCCTTTGAAGTACCACCACCCGCACTTGTGAACGCGATGTCGATACCCTTGAAATCCTCTGGGTTGTGAGTAAGTTCCTTGACAACAATGTCCTTGCCACGGAAGTTATATGTACGACCTGCACTGCGAGACGAACCAAAAAGCACGAGCTCATCCATAGGGAAGTTTCGCTCGTCGAGCACACGAAGGAATTCCTGACCTACGGCGCCACTGGCACCTACAATAGCTACTTTCATTTTCTTTTTGTTTTTTAGGAGATAAAGTAGATAAAGAAGTTAAAGGAGATAAAGACAATAGTTGCATTGTCGTGAACCTTAATTGAAGAGAAAGGGAAATAATATCATTGACTAACATCATTTGTCTTTATCTCCTTTAACTTCTTTATCTTCCTCCGTTATATCTATTTATTTTGTTATTAATATAATGTGCAAAATTAAACAAAAAAAATGAATTCCTACGCTATTTTGCGAGGAATTCATTGCATAATCTGTATTTTTCAGTATTTTTTTCAACCTTTGCACAACTTGCATTGCACAAAAATGGCAAAACCGTGCATATATTTTACAACGATGCGAGGTAGTCAGAGACGTTCTTCTCAATGCGGGCAGCGAGGTCGGTGTCTTCTGCCTTGACAAACTTCTCGCCTACGATGTGCTCGTAGAGTTCGATATATCGCTCCGATACGCTTTCTGCATATTCGTCGGTGATCTCAGGCATAACCTGACCAGGCTCATTCATAAAGTTATGCTCGATAAGCCACTGGCGCACAAACTCTTTTGAGAGCTGCTTCTGAGGCTCACCCTTTGCGAACTTCTCCTCGTAACCCTCAGCATAGAAGTAACGGCTTGAATCTGGAGTATGAATCTCATCGATGAGATAGACCTTACCATCCTTCTTGCCAAACTCATACTTGGTATCAACGAGGATAAGTCCCTTGCTTGCAGCTATTTCTGTACCGCGCTGGAAGAGAGCATAGGTGTATTTCTCCATCTGCTCATAATCCTCCTTGCTCACATAACCCTGGGCGATGATTTCTTCCTTTGAGATGTTGAGATCGTGACCTTCCTCTGCCTTGGTGGTTGGAGTGATGATTGGAGTTGGGAACTTCTCGTTCTCGCGCATGCCTTCAGGGAGCTTCACACCGCAGATCTCACGGCATCCTGCCTTATAGTCACGCCATGCTGAACCTGTGAGGTAGCCGCGGATGATCATCTCAACACGGAAACCTTCGCACTTGAGACCCACTGTGACCATTGGATCTGGAGTAGCAAGCTTCCAGTTTGGCACGATGTCGCTTGTTGCATCGAGGAAAGATGCGGCAATCTGATTGAGAACCTGTCCCTTGAATGGGATGCCCTTTGGAAGGATCACGTCGAAAGCAGAGATACGGTCGGTTGCAACCATTACCATGAGCTCATCGTTAA
>JAUNIK010000051.1 GCA_030523505.1 Prevotellaceae bacterium
CGCAGTGGCTGGTATTGTTCGCGAAGGAATGCATCGGTCATACAGCCGTAAGTGTCAATCACGAACTTTACACGAGCGGCATTGCCCTTGCTAATGTGTTCGCATAGAAGTCCCCAGATGATAGTTTTATCCTTGCTCTTTAGTATTTGCGTGAAGAGGGATTCTTCGTCCTTTTCGTCTTTTTGGCTTTTCTTAAAGTTACTACGAATGAGGAGGTAGATAGCAAGAATAATCGCCAGAGCCATGGCAACGTAACTGCCAAAATACATAGTGTTAGTGAGAAGGAAACAGAATACGAATGCCACACCTGCAGTTATGAACCAACCACCGATGACGCTTATCACACCCGTTATGCGAAAGACGGCTGACTCGCGTCCCCACGCACGGTCGGCAAGTGAAGTGCCCATGGCAACCATAAAGGTAACGTAGGTGGTGGAGAGCGGAAGCTTCATGCTTGTGCCGATGGCAACGAGAAGTCCAGCAAGCACAAGGTTTACGGCTGCGCGAATGAGGTCGAAGGCTGCACCCTGCGGCAACTTCATCTCCTCGCTGTTGAAGCGTGTGTCAATCCAATGCAGAAGGCTGTCGGGTATGAACTTGGTAATGAAATTTGATGTGACGTGGCTGTTACGAACGAGAGCTCTTGCCACAGGTGACGAACCAAACATCTCGTCACCATCATCCTGACGCGATAGGTCAACGGAGGTTTTTACAACATTTTGTGCCTTTTTTGAGAAAATGAGCGAGAGTACCATCACCACGCCAGCACCAATAAGGAAGATCGTTGGCGTGTGGGCACAGTCCATCAACGATTGCATAAAGAATGTATCGGGATTGCCGGCACCATTAGCCACATAATCCTGATAAGCTTCAAGACCAGTGAGAGGTACACCCACGAAGTTCACAAGGTCATTGCCGGCAAACGCCATGGCAAGCGCAAAGGTTCCGAGGAGTACAACGAACTTCAATACAGGCAGTTTGATGGCACTTGCAATGGTCATAATGATACTGAAGACAGCTACGCCACCACATAATATATATAAGGTGTTTGAATTGATCATCTCCTTTAGTTCTGGGGACATGAATGAACTGTTCTTCAATCCATTTATAAGTAAGAACCAGACGATGCTCGTTACTGCAATGCCCGAAAAAATACCAATCTTCAACGAACTGCTTGTCAATCCTCCCATGTTGCCATTGTAAGCAGTGGTCTTGCCGTTTACTCTGTAAGTAAATGTGAACACCATACGGCTCACCCACATCACCACCATACCCACGATAAAGGCAATGGCAACACTCAGGAAGATACCCATGATAACAGAGATGGCTTTCTCCGTGTTGAGCAGATCACCAAGAGCGAGTAATGTGCCGTCAGAAGAAGTCGCTCCATGTGCTATCTTCAAGATTGCTACAGCAAAAGCACCACCCAGTAACTCGAAGACCATGCTCACGGTTGTTGATGTGGGCATACCGAGGGTATTGAAGATATCGAGCAGAATGACGTCTGTTACCATCACAGCGAGAAACACACACATTACCTCATAGAACGAGAAGTACTCCGGTGTCATGATGCCATGGCGTGCCACGTCCATCATACCGTTACTCATAGCCGCTCCAGCAAAGACGCCCACAGCTGCTATTGCTACTATCGTGCGGAACTTTGCCACCTTGGCACCAATCGCCGAATTGAGGAAGTTCACCGCATCATTGCTGACACCGACCACAAGGTCAAATACTGCCAGCATACAAAGGAATATTACTATTCCGAGAAATATTGTATTCATAGAAGTCCCTCCAACCCCAAAAGGGAATTTTTTTATTGACTTGGAGGTAGAGCCAAATCTTAATTAATTTATAATGTAAAATACGCTAAAAGTCCTACAACGATGATTACTACTGCCAGACGGAAATAATCGTACCAGCGCTGGATTTTCATAGCTTTTTCTATGTTCATGATTATCTGTTATTTAATGTTTTTTCCACTAATTCGTTTATGATACCGTCTGTCAAACCCATGGTTGGAACAATAATGGTGTCGGTATTAATGATTCCTGCTACCATGAGGAACAGTTGAGCCGCAGGTACAATAACGTCTGCCCGGTCTTCCCTCAGATCGTATTGTTTCATTCGCTCTTCTAAACTAAGCACGGAGAGGTGATTGTAAAGCTTATTCAAAGTGCTGACCATCAGACATTCCTTTTTCTTCTCACGCTTAGGAGTTAGTCTATGGAGCTTGTTAATGTTTCCTCCCGAACCGATGATGTTAATATTCTCATAGCCTTCCGTCAAGTTTCTGACTACTTCACCCATTTCGTTCCACTGTTCTGTCGAAACGGATTCGATCAGCAGTCTTATTGTTCCGATATTGAATGAGCGAACTGCTACAAGTTTTCCATCGGAGATGAGAGACAATTCCGTAGAACCACCACCCACATCCATATACAGATAGTTCTTGCCATCTTCTTGCACATGGTTGTCGCGAATGATCTTTGCCTCCTCGTCACCTGTCACAATCTCGATGTCGAGTTTTGCCTTGCTGTATATCTGTTTCAAAATCTTCTTGCCGTTCTTTGCATCGCGGAAAGCTGCAGTAGCACAGGCGCGGTAGTCTTCCACATTATAGATGACAAGCAACTGGCGGAAGATTTTCATGGTACGCATCAGTTGCTTTTCCCTTTCTTCGCTGATTCGTCCGATACTGAACACGTCCATTCCAAGGCGTAGGGGTATGCGTAGAAACTGTAGTTTCTTCAGACGAACAGAAGGTTTTCCGTCATCATCCGTGCTAAGTTTCACATTCTTTATAAGGATTCTTGCTGCATTGGAACCTATATCGATGGCAGCAAGGTTAAAATCGTTTGGATTTATTTCTCGTTTCATATTCTGTCGTTTGGGGATTAATCGTTTGGTTGTATAGAGGACTTGACATCAACGTTATTGTCATCGTTATAATGCAAATACAACGCCTCCTGACTCCTGAACTCCACGTCATTGTCCTGATAGCCAGCCACCACTCTGCCTTGCTTAGTGTCGTCCAAGCCGTAATCCACAATAGTAAGCAGTTCCTGTTGAATGTATTTGTCATAAACAGGTGTTACGACTTCCACTCTGCAATCCAGGTTGCGAGGCATCCAGTCGGCAGAGCCGATGAAGTAAAGAGGTTCGCCTCCGTTGGCAAAGATAAAGATACGCGAATGTTCCAAGTAGCGGTCAATGATGCCCACAATCTTCAGCCGTCCGTCGAAGTCCTCATTATCCACCAACGAACAGTTGCCCCTCACCAGGGCCTCCACCTTGATGCCAGCCTCCACGGCTTCGTAGATTTTGCTCACCATCAGTGGTTCGGTGATGTGGTTCACCTTCATCTTTATCCATGCAGGCATGCCTTGCAGGTGGTTCTTTATCTCATTGTCAATAAGACGCAGGAACTTGTCTTTCATCTCATTAGGCGACACAAGCAACTGCTTGAACTTGACGGGTGTGTATGGCTTCTCAATAAACTTGAACACACGCTCCACGTCCTGCACGATGTTCTTGTTGGCAGTCATCAACATCACGTCAGTATAGCGTGACGCATTGCCCTCGTGAAAATTGCCCGTAGAGACAACTGCAATGTTCTGACCACTCTTGAAACCGATGTGTGTAATCTTAGAGTGAACCTTCAATCCCTCCACACCGAAGATAACATTGATGCCAGCCTCCTGCATTTTCTTCGCCCAACTGATGTTTGGCGCTTCGTCAAAACGCGCCAGCAGTTCGATAATAACCGTAACCTTCTTGCCATTGAGAGCGGCACAGATGAGCGCACGTATTACTTTTGAATCTTTAGCCAGTCGGTAGAGCGTTGTCTTGATACTCTTCACCTTCGGGTCGATAGCTGCTTCATTCAGCAGACGGATGTAACCATCGAATGAATGATAGGGCACGTGCAACATGCGATCTTTCTCCCTGATTACCTTGAAGATGCTTTCTGCACCGTGCAGCTCTTTATTTGCAATGGGTGTCCACTTTGGATAGGTCATGTTCTTCTTTCCACAATCGGGAAACGACATAAAGTCGCGGTGGTTCTGATAACGACCGCCAGCCAATGCTGTATCCAACCTTTCACCTTCAGCCAGCAATGATTTGATTCTGCGCAATGCACCATTAGGCATCTCGGAATCATAAACTATGCGCACGGGGCTTCCTGCCTTGCGGGATTTGACTCCCTTCTGAATCTTCTGCATGAAGCCTTCACGAAGATCATTGTCAATCTCCATCTCTGCATCGCGTGTAAACTTGAATGTCCATGCTTCGAAATGCTCGCGCTGAAGTCCCGGAAACACTAGTGGAAGACAAGCCCTGACCACATCATCCAGATACATTACGTTTGCACAAGTGTTACCGTCATCGTTATCGTTGACTACATACCATCTTCCCACCGCATCCACAGGCAATGGAAAGAGAGCATAGTGAGCCTTGCATCCTTCGCTCTTCATGCGGACAATCATATAGATGTTGTCATCGGCTTCCTTGTCAAAGTCATGGAGATTTTCAAACCATACAGGTGAAATTCTTCCGATGAGTTTTGCCTTATAGAACAGATACACCCTTTGGCGTTGTTCGTCGTTCAGTTCATCGTCACGCAGTATGCGTATATTGTTGGCAGCAAGCGATGTGCGTACGGCATCCACTGTCTGAGCATACTCCTTGGCATACTTTGCATTCAGGCGGTTTATCTCCTTCAACTGCTGCACAGCTTTCTCTGCTTCTGCCTTGATTTCCTTCGTTGGATGATCGTCTGCAAGCGCTGCCACTCTGCCCAGATTTGCCATCCTTACCCTGAAGAATTCATCCAGATTGTTGGAGTAGATACCGAGGAATGCCATGCGCTCCAGCACGGGTACATTCTCGCGCTGCGCCTCCTCCAAAATCCTGTGATTGAAGTACATCCATGACACATCGCGATCTACATAATTTCGTTTTGTCAGTTTTACCATATAAAAGTATAAAGTTTTGTTCTGTAGTAACTTGCAAAAATGAAATTGCGCTGCAAAGGTATTCAGAGCATATTACAAACCGTTTGCAGAATTATGAAAATAATGTGTCGTAACGAGATTGTAATATCCTACAGATACCGCTTTGCATCCTCTCTTTCCACACAGGCGTATAGCTCCACCAAATGCTTAGCAGGACTTGACTGAATCTTGGGCATGAGGACACCCTCTATCTGAAAGAGACCGACCTCTGCTTTCATGTGAACTTCAATCTTTATCGGACGGTCGTTTCCCTTTGTGATGCGCACCTTCTCAATGGAATTGGCAGAGTATTTATGTATGTCACCTTCCATGGGCTTGGTGGGAATTTCAAGGGCAATGCGAGCTCGCCCTTTGGTCATATCGCAACCGTCGGCAATGAGTATCAATCCTGCCTCGATGGAGTGAATGGGGTGCGTACCCATGTGTCCGAGGATGCCTTCCATCGCCATTGACCGGATAATGGTTCTGCGCTTGACGTCATCGGGCAGAACTTTTAGGAGAATGTCTGTCAGTATTTGATAGGCAATGATGCCGGAGTAGAGTTCGTGATCTTTCCTGCCTATGGTCATGCCGGCATCATGCAGGAAGGCGGCAAGCATCACGGCTACAACACTATCAACGAAACTGCCCGAATGCTCTTTCTGCAAACTAGTCTCAACCCCGGCCTCGTGCAGTATGTCGAGCATCTTCATCGCATTTTTGCATACGGTACGCATGTGAACAGGACCATGATCATTCAATCCCAATCTCGTGATTGATACCGTGTTTGCATAATCTTGAATAGTCTTTATCTCTTCATCTTCGAGCAATTCCGTTATCACCCTTTGTGGCAGATCATCAGCACTACCCAAGCGTTCCACTATGCCATCCACAAGTTTTTGCAACTTACCATCAAGCGTAACTTCTTTCTGTGATTTATTGTTTTGCATAAGCGTATAAAATGTCTAAAAGTGTATGGCCAATTCCACGATAGGAAAGACCATACACTTTATGTGATTAACTAATACCTACGTCCGAAAAATCTTAGTACTCTGCATTCTGAGGGTCAAACTCTGTCCAGCCACGAAGCCAATTGTCATCGTTTCCGAAGGCACCGATGTAGGGAACCTTGTCGAACCACGATGAGAGCAAACCGTCGGTGAAGGAAGCAGCTCCGAGCAACGGAGAACCGCTCTGAGGCAGATACTGAGCACCAGCATAGATGCCCGAAGTAAGCATCAGGTCAGCAATGTTTTGGAATACCTTGTTGCCCGTCTGTGCCTTGAAGAATGTTGAGCTGTATGACTCTTTTGTTACGTCAATTACGCTCTTGCCAGCCGCATCATAGAGGTCGTCAGTATAGCGCTTATTGGCATCGCTACCGGTAATACCCATGCCGGCAAAGAAGATGTTCTGCAACTTCAATCCACCTTCCTTTGCAAACTTCTGGGTTTCACCCTTCTCGCCATCAATTATCAAGCCGATAGGATAGCCTACTGCCACAGAGTTGAAGCAAGCAAGGTGGCTGCTGCGACGAATCTGCATGGCACTCTGGAACTTGCCAAGTGCAGAACCATTCTGTGGGAATACCGAACCACCATTGATGTATTCAGGCGTGTTCTCGAAACCATTGCGTCCCATAGGACCAATGAACGTGACGTTCGAGAATGTGGCAGATGTGAAAGGTTCGGTCAGCGAACCGTCGGCATCGTTGTCGCTCTCGAAACCGTTTGACTGCGAAGTATCTGCAATGCGAGGATCGCGGATGGAGAGAGCGAACTGCACTTTGCCGCTGTAGCCATTGTCGGTGTCAAACTCATCATCCCAACCGTTGAAGGCTACGAGGTAACGGCAGTTCACATTTCCGCCAAACCACTCATAGGAGTCGTCGTTGGTGTAGCTCACCTGAATATGGTCAACCTGCGTGCCTGCACCTACCGAACCGAAGGTTATACCGTTAATTTCTTTGTCTTTCTGGAAGGGATAGCCAGCAAACTCCACACGAACGTAAGAGAGAATACCGCTGTTGTCATTCACATTGTTACCACCGTGCTTCGTACGAGGACCACCCTCAATCTGCTGTCCTAACTCACCCTTGTTATTAGTGCCGCGACCGCAGATAACCAATCCACCCCAGTCACCAGGCTTTCGGTTGCCCTTTGCCTGAGCGGAAGTAAAGACGATAGGAGCCGACTCCGTTCCCTTGGCAAAGAGTTTTCCGCCTGGTTCCACGATGAGCGAGGCAGCCGATTCTTTCTCTCCCTTTATTATCGTACCCGGTTCGATGGTCAGTTCTGCACCGTTAGCCACATAGATCCATCCTTTCATCAGGTAAGTACCCTTCTTCAATGTCTGCTTGCCTGTAAAGATAAATTCTTTGTCGCCATTGCCGATGACGGTTCCGTTGGCATCATCCTTACCATCGGCTGAGAACGTGAGATGGTCGCACGTCTTGATGCTTCCGTCCGTGCCCCAGACATAAGCCGTTTGTCCCTCATTACCATTTGTCACATCATCATCATTGCTGCACGACACCATGGTCATTGTCAGCGCTGTAGCCATCAAAGCCACCGAAAGAAAACTTTTTTTCTTCATTGTTTTTTATTGTTTGTTATTACGTCATGCAATCCAGCCTTTCTGAATTGCGCTGCAAAATTACAGAGTTGTTGTTTCTACCTTGTTACAATCCCGCTACGATATTGTTTCGTAACTGGATTGTCATAAATTACTTTGTATTAGAATTTATAACCAACGGAGAGTTGGATGGTTCGCCCTGGGCGGTAGGAGCGAGTTATCTGTTCAATCTCGCCGTGAGGGGTATTCTCGCATTGCTTGAACTGAACCTTTTGCGCCAGAAGGTCGCGGACGGAGAAGCGGAGGGCTAAGTGGCCAATCTCCTTACTTACGTTGAGATCGAGCTGGTGGCGTGGCATCTCGTAACTGTCGGGCACACGAACCTCGGTGGCTCCTGTTCCAACGCTGCGACCAACACCTATCAGTCGTTTGCCTATTACGTTGTAGAGGAGAGACGCTGTCCAACCTTTCTGCCATTCGCGATTTGGATTGCCTTGGTTGCTGTTATAGAAAAGTCCAATGTTGACCAGATAGGGCGATTGTCCTTGCATTGGTCGCGATTCCTCCTTACTACCTTCAGGGAAGGTGACGTAACTCTTTATCAACGAGGCATTGAGTGAAACTGAGAACTGAGGCAGGTGCAGAAAGTCGAACTGCTTGCGGATGTCGAGTTCAATGCCGTAGTTGTCCGCTCCCTCAGCATTGAGGTAGGAATAAACGAGGTCGGTGCCACCAGCCACGGTGTACGTCCACTCGATAGGATTGCGAAAATGTTTGTAGAAGAGCGAGAGACTCACCACCTCGCCAGCATGGGGATACCACTCCCAACCGAGGTCGAGATTGTCGATGTAGGCAGGCTTCAGGTTGTGATTGCCCTGCACGTTCGAGGCGAGGTCGAAGTCATAATAGACACTAGACGAGAGTTCGCGAAACTCTGGTCGGTTGGTTGTGCGACCGTATGCCGCACGCAACTGATGTTTGTCTGTCAGGTGGTAGGCAAGGTTGAGTGAGGCGAAGAGGTCGTTGTAATCGTAGAACGTGGAGAGGGGCGAGGGCTCATGACGGCGTGTGTTGGAGATAAGTTCTGTGCGAACATGCTCAAAACGAACACCACCATACACGTCGAATCGTCGGATGGGAAGTTTCGCGCTCACATAGCTGCTACCCTGTGTGCTGCGAGCCGAATAGTTGTTGCTCCAGTCGATGAGTTCGTGCTGGCTGATGCCTATCGTGTTGGTTGGTGAGCCTGTCGAACCATCATCCATGGTCAGGATAATAGGCAGATTATTTGCGTCGTCCCAACCATCAAGCGACTGTGGCAACTGACCACCATCGTACTGCAACGTCCACTGTTGTGTTTCATACACACGGCGACGATGCTCTACGTATGCACCTGCAAAGAGAGAGGGCGTGAACGTGCCAAATGTAAAGTCATGTTTCCAATTGGCAGAAGCCGAAAGGATGTGCTCATCGAGTCGGGAAGTCTCGCGGTTGAAGTCGTTGAGATTGTCTATCACGAAGCGTTTTTCCTCCTCCATCATGCTGTAACGTTGGCGATTGGGCAGGTGACGATTGGCGTATGCGTAGCCAAGACTCCAATCAAGTTTGTCAGCATCCGATAGCTTGTGCTTGCCATCCAATTGCACGTTATAGGTAAGCCTTCGCTGACGGTAGTATTCTGCTTGACGTACATGGTCGCTCTGCGCATCATAGCCGTCACGATCCGTATAGCGGTCTTTGCCAAGACGATTCAGTATCTGCTTGAATTCGTAGCGATTACGCCCTGAGGCAGAGAGATAGGTGAGATTGAGCAATGCCCCGAGACGGCGGTTGAGGTTATACTGATGGTCGGTCATCTGGCGCAGATAGTTCGAGCGGTCGTGCGTCACGTCGTATGCACCGAAGAGGTTATTCTCCATGTCGCGCAACGTGCGGTATTGCTGCGTGAAGTTGGCGCTTGCCACCAGAGCCCACGTCTGCCCTTCATCAGTGCGCCATCGCTGTGCCGTGCTTGCCGATGCGCTAACATCCCCGATGGGCGAGAATGAGTGTGTCTGCCAACTGCTCTCTTTTGCAGAAAGAAACGTACGGAAGTGCGATGACTCGTTCCACGAAGTGCCAAGTGAGAAATCCGTCTTGTTCTCGCTCGGCACGTCCTTCGTGTTGACCAGAATGAAACCACCGGAAAAGTCCGCAGGGTATTCGGGAGCGGATGACTTTACGACCATCATATTGTCGAGTTGCGATGAGGGAATGATGTCGAACGAGAAGGCACGCTGGTCGGCTTCGCTCGAAGGAACAGCAGCTCCATTCAGCCATACATTATTATATCGTTGCGACAGACCTCGTACCATGACAAACTTCTCGTCGATGATACTCACGCCTGGAATGCGGCGTATCACCTCGCCGGCGTCCTTGTCCTGTGTGCGCTTGATGTGCTGCTCGCTCACGCCAGTCATCGTGACGTGCGCCTCCTGCTGCTCACGAGTGGTGGCGGCTTCAGTGTTGTGGCGTACGGTTCCTGTAACAGTCACTTCACCGAGTGTTGCATTGTCAGGTTCAAGGATGAAGTCGAGCACAAGATCTTCTTTTGTTACCTTAACACCTTCTTTTATAACAGGTTTATATCCGATGAAGCGCACCGTCAGCGTGTATGTGTCGTTCTTTAAATTCAGCGAATAGTTACCATCAATGTCGGCCGTAGTTCCTTGCCCATTCTGAGTCACGATGGTAGCACCTGTCAGCGGTTCGCCAGTGCCTTGTTCTGTGATTCGCCCCTTCACGATGCCTGCAAAACTAAGGATAGGCATTAGGAGGAAAAGAACAGTTGTAATTATACCTTTGAGTTTCATTGTCTTAATCGTCGTCATCATCATTGTCATCCCATTCGTCTTCATCATCCTCTTCAAAACCTGTGGAAAGAGACTTGGGAAATTCCAGTTCGTCAACATCGTCAAATTTTGCAATTAAATCTTGATTATATTTTGCCATAGTCATTTGCGTTAGAATCTAATCATCAGTTCGACAACAAGTTTATCCTGTTCGCTCTCCTTTGGAGTACAACCATGTGGGTACCAGTACTTCTCGTAGTTGAGACGAATGTCGGTTGGGAAGTATTTGTTGGCAACATGGAAGGTCAGACCTGCCGTGAGTCTATGACGTTCTGCGTCGGATTGTTGTAAACGAGTAGTACCCTCCACGAAGCCCTTCTTGCCATCGCTGTGGTTGTCCATGTAATCGTAGCGGAGAAGATAGCTGATGCCGCCCAAGAAGCCTTTCTTCATTGGCATCTTGTAGATTGTCATGACATCAACGGCATTGCAGTCGTCAAAAGTATCCTTTGCATAAAACTTACGGAGGTATTCTGCTTCAACATGAAGACCATTCCACTCATAGTAAGCTCCGAAGTCAAACGACGTGTACGAAGCCTCACGACTCGCAATAAGCTGGTGCTGAA
>JAUNIK010000589.1 GCA_030523505.1 Prevotellaceae bacterium
TATGTTTTGAAATTGTAACGGGTAGGAGTTACAGTTTTATGTCTTACTGGGCGTGTGTTTTAGATATCTTATGTGAACAAGCTCCATTTTGATCAAAAGATACTGTTATGGTGTTATCCAGTTTGCCATTGTTGATTATGGAAGTCATGTTAACACCGTCAACTTGTATAGTAGACATGTTTGAATGTGAGCCCCCGACAGCAATAGACTTGCCCTCAGCATTATATAATGAAGAAGAGTAGCTATAGCCACTGGGGGTGTACTCAAAGATTGGCATTGCATCAATATTATGTTTGAGGGTAACCTTGCGGCTGAATGTGAAGTTGGCAGGCAGTTCATTGGCTGCTACAGTCTTCTCCCATTTATAGAATTTACCCACCTTTGTAGTGTTGGTCAGGGTCATAGCCTCTGTCTCGTTGCCACAGGTCACCAGTATGTCACAGTTGTCCATCATGTCCTGTGTGGCGTAGAAGCCGAAGACCATCATCACTTTTTTGGGTGTATTATCCCCTGCAGGATTTTGAGGCTGATTAGTGCTTTCATCGTCGTCACCGCCACAAGAGGTGAACACTGAAATTGTCAAAGCGCAGCAAAGGACGGCTGCGAGCGTCATGAGATACTTTTTCATTGTTTTTAGTTTATTGTGCTAAATTGGTTTGTGAGTATAACGGGAAAAAGCAGAAACCGCGCTGTGTGCAGCTTCTGCTTTTTGGTTTACATGTTACTTTAATATTCGTAGATCTTCATCTCCGTTGTGGTGTTGTTCACGCCATTGCCTAACGGAGTCACCAACAGCACGATTTTAAAATGGGCAGTCGCATTTGTGTTCTTATACACCTCGTCGCAGATGCGGATAGCCTTTTCATCGTCGCGTTTACCGATTCTATCATCCAATGGCATGCTTTCCTCAAGTGCATCACGCATCTTCTGACAGACGGCAAGGCAGTTGCCACTGATAGTGCCTTTAGGGTTCACGGTGTAGGAAGCATAGTCGCTTATACTCTCTTCATCTTTGCTGCAAGAAGTGAACATTGTAGAAATCAAAGCGCAGCAAAGGACGGCTGCGAGCGTCATCATGAACTTTTTCATACTCTTGTTTGTTTAAATGTTAATATAAAACGTTACGTGTTGTTTTATTAATGCTTATCTTTTTACCCTTCTGAATATAGATGCCTTGTGGTAGTTGCTTGCTCGTATCGACGCGGATGCCATCGAGTGTAAAGACTGGCTCATTGTCAGTACGCGGTGCAGTCACGTGGCTAATGCCGGTGGCGACGGCCTTCAAGTCCACGGGGAGGAATTTCTCGTACTGCTTCTCATTGTTGAATATGATGTTTACTTTCAACTGATAAGTGGAGTAACCCTCAGTCAGTTTGGATGCGTCAATCTTCGAGAGGTCGAGATTCCATTCGCCGATATAGTTCAGGTTTTTAATGGCCATCGTATCGCTGACGAGCTTGAGTGTATCGGACATGAGGAAGTCCGTCGCCTCCTTGTCCTTGAGCAGGGTGGCGGCCACGCGGATGGTGGGAATGATGTCTGGCTCCACCTCATGTATGTACGGATAGCCGTAGTCCATCGTCATGTGCATTGTTGCCTGCTTGTCAGAAGCGAGGTCATAGGCATCCTTGTCAAGTGCAATGGAGGCACGCAGCGTATCCACGACATCTAGGGAAATGTCGCGTGTAGCAATGCCATCCCAGTTCGTCTCAAGCCGCATCATGTAGTGACCTATTTCTGGCTTTTCTATATTCACTAAGAGTGAGTCCCAACCAGCCAAAAGAGGATGTGTCTCATCTTTCAGGTGCAAGGGGAAACGGTGTTTGAAAGCTTCACGTCCCGTCGACTCAGTCTCCATC
>JAUNIK010000590.1 GCA_030523505.1 Prevotellaceae bacterium
AAACGAGGTCGGTGTTGAGAGCCTCGAGAATGGTCTTGCCTGGGAGGATCTCAGAAGCCATAGCAGCTGAGTGGGTCATACCTGAGCAACCAACGGTCTCAACGAGGCACTCCTCGATGACGCCTTCCTTAACATTAAGGCTGAGCTTGCAGGTACCCTGCTGTGGAGCACACCAGCCAATACCGTGTGTGAAACCAGAGATGTCCTTGATTTCCTTTGCATGAATCCACTTGCCCTCTTCTGGGATTGGAGCATTTGCATGATTTGCGCCCTTAGTAACGCAGCACATGTTTTCAACTTCCTTAGAATAGATCATTGTGTTGAATATTATTAAAAAATTTGTAAATGGAATTGGTACTAATACTTAAGGATAGGGAGTAATAAGCACTCTATTATCCGCTGCAAAGATAATCAATAATGAGTATTTTTGCAAGCGTTACACCTTAATTAATTTAAAAATGAGTAAAGAAAACGACAAAAGTCCCGAGATTTCGGGACTTTTGATATTTACGAATACCAACTTAGAACGGATATCCGACGGCGAGGTTATAACCAAGCTGCTTGAAAAAGCCTTCGCGGCAGTTGAAATAATGATCTCCCATTTGGTTAGGATCATGGAGCGGAACGCCGACATCGAAACGTACGACCAGCATACCCAAGTCCAGACGGAGGCCTGCGCCACAGTCGACGGCCAGTTGTTTAAGCGGATTACCCTTCATATAGTCGCAGACATAATCCTTAAAAATCTGATACAATTCAGAATCCTCCTCTTCTTTATCAATGGTCTTGAAATTCCAGATATTTCCTGCATCGACGAAGAACGCGCCATTCAGGCTACCGAACAACGGGAAACGATATTCGACATTCGTCTCTAGCTTATAATCTCCGACACAGAAAAGACGAATATTGCCGATATCAATGAAATCTTCTAAGAAAGACAACTTGACAGAACCAGGACCGACGGTACGCGCTGCAAAACCACGCAAAGAATTGGCGCCACCGATGTAGAACTGCTCAGAATAAGGCATTTCGGTAGAGGCAGAGTTGCCATAATTATATCCCATGCCAGCCAGCGCTCGGAAGACGAGCGACTGCTTAGGCGAGATATGATAGGTATTGCGGAACTCTCCCGTAAACTTCACAAACTGTGAGAAACGCTGGTTCCACAGCTGTCGCTCACCCTGTTTCTTATGTGTACCCCACCATCCGGCAAAAAGATCCACCAGTCCGCCAGCCTCTGCGATGGTGAGACGCAGGTACTGCTGAGAGCGCTTGTTCTGTCGTGTGGATGCGTTGTCATAGGTCCAGGAGAAAATCATCTGCGGGATGAACTGATTCTCAAGAGAATTCTCCAAGGCCAGGCTACGCTTAACAATAGAGTCAAAACGTGCGGTAGTATGAACTTTCTGCATATACGTCAGACGCAAAGGCGTGAATGTAAAACTGTGTTTCTTTCCACGTGAGAAGGAATACTCCATAGCTGCTGAAGTCTTAACCATCTCAAAGAAACCGCCACGACGCTGCCAGTCGGCAGAAACACTATATTTAGAGGAAACAGGATTGTCCGGATTGGCATGCCAAAGGCGAGGGAATGGCAAACGAGGAATAGAATACGAAAGTTTGGTACCCAGTTCAAAGCTATTTGGCATACTACCTTGGTTGCCACGGTTTCCGATAAACCATTCATAGCTTCCTGTAATTTCTCCAGCAAAAACTTCTCCTCCACCGAAGAGGTTTCTACGCTGGGCCGTGAGGGTAAAACCTGGGCCGACCTGCTCATTATCCTTATATACAGCACCAATTTCTGTTCCTCCACTCCATGGCATGTTGTTGACAGCATGTATCTTGAGCATCAG
>JAUNIK010000591.1 GCA_030523505.1 Prevotellaceae bacterium
TGTTGCAAAATTAGGAAATTAATCCAATTAATGTTGAGTTTTCATCATTATTTATGTTATTTGCATTGGTCAAAGAAAATGATTCGATTCGAATGAATAAGCAGTCAGTCCATCTTCCTTAGCGAATCAGAGTCTGCCAAATGCCACCTATATCCCCCACTCCCTTGCCTCTGACGGCTATTTGTCATATATTTGCATTTGCCAAACCATTGGATGTGGGAAGTAGATTGCAAAATTGCCATTGATAGTCAATGAGTTAGCAAGATGCATGCAGCGTTCCGGCAATCGAGATTTCGCTAAGTAATTGATTCTCAATTACGTTGGTGCTCTGCATAGGAAAATAAACATATACTTAGAAAAAACCTATATGAAAACCATCAACGTAGTAGCAGCCCTTATCGTCCATGACGGCCGGATCTTCGCGACGCAGCGGGGATACGGCGAGTGGAAAGATTACTGGGAATTTCCCGGAGGCAAGGAGGAACCAGGAGAGGCGCCAGAGGATGCGCTGGTGCGTGAGATTCGGGAGGAACTGGCCACGGAGATAAGCGTGGACCGGTATGTGACCACGGTGGAGTGGGACTACCCTACCTTCCACCTAAGCATGCGCTGCTACCTGTGCAGCGTTGTGTCGGGCTCGCTGACGTTGCTGGAACATGAGGCGGCCGCATGGCTCAACCGGGAGCATCTGCGCAGCGTGAAGTGGCTGCCGGCGGACGAGGCGATACTGGATGAAATAGAAAAACTGTTATGATCAAGATAATCACCCTGGTGCTTGCCATATTAGAATAATTTCATTAACTTTGCCATAATATATTATGTGATACTAATCATAATCCATTGTTTGGCATAATATCTTATGGAATACAGTTTCGATATATTTGATAAGACTCCGGAGCGTCTGGAGATGATTCTGGCGGAGAACTGCCGCAAGCGCAGGCTGGACAGGGGCATGAGCAGGCGCAGCCTCTCTGAAGCTACCGGCATTCCTGAACCCACCCTGGAACGTTTTGAGACGAAGGGGAAAATCTCGCTTGAGTCGTTTCTCAGATTGGTTGTGGAGTTCGACTGGTTTGACGAGATGAGCGCGATCATGGGTAAATCCAAGTTCACAACCGGAGAAGAGCTTGAGACCATCAACAAGAACCAAGGAAGGCAGAAAGGACGATGAAAGATATCCTTAAGATTACAGTCACCCTTGGTGGCAAGACCGTGGGCACCATCCAGATGACTCCTGATAGAGACCGCTGCGTATTCGAGTACGACAAGGACTGGATTGCGACCGGATTCTCGATATCCCCGTGGGAACTCCCTCTGCAGATCGGGCTCATATACTCCAAGGAGGGCAGCTTCGGAGGCGGGTTCGCTGCGTTCGAGGACAGCATGCCGGATGGATATGGACTCTATCTGCTGGACAAGATGCTCCGTCGCGAGGGCAGATCACTCTCGGAACTCTCCCCTCTTCAGAGGCTTTCTCTTGTGGGGCACTCAGGCATGGGAGCACTTTGCTACAAACCGGAGGAGAAGGGAGTTTCAATGGAAGCCGTGGTCGACGGAGAACTTGATGAGCTGCAGCGCAAGGCTCTGGATGTGCTTTCAGAGAAGAGCGATGCCGACGCTTCCCTTTTATACTACAAGAGCAACAATTCAGGCGGAGCACGCCCTAAGGCAATATTCAAGGCCAGCGATGGCTCTGACTGGCTGGTCAAGTTCAGACATACCTACGACTCGTCGGACATCGGCAAGATGGAGTATCAATACATGAGCACCGCGCAGAAATGCGGCATCATTATTCCCCAAATCAGGCTGATTGACGGCCGCTATTTCGCGTGCAAAAGGTTCGATATCAATGATGG
>JAUNIK010000592.1 GCA_030523505.1 Prevotellaceae bacterium
AATACACTCGTCATTTCCTGATTTTGTAATGGAGGATTGTTTTGAACGTATACACATTTTCGAGGTAAAGAGTGTCAACATTGCCAACGCAACACCAGCGGCATTTGATAGTGACGCATATAAGAGAAAAATAAATGAACTAATCAGTTGCTATAAGCAGGCTTCAATAATGACAAAACATGTATTCTATTTGCCAGTACGAAAAGATGATGAATGGCACATCACTCGTTTGTTAAATGGTGAACAAGATACATTGACCCTAGACCAATTTAAGGATTATGTAAAAATGAAACCTATTCGATAGTTGTAAAATGAATTAGTAGTATAGATTATGCTACTGAAATCAATATCAATGTATTGTAAGAACGAAGCACCTGCGATTCACCTTGTTGGTGCTTTTCTTTTGGAATTTTTGGAACTGAGTACAGTTAATTAATGTCACATTCCGAAAAAAAGGTTATAATTCCCCAAATATAGGTATGCGATAATATAAATAATGTGAGTATCTTTGCAGCCAGGAACATTAACATGTAAGCATTATGAAAAAACATTTTTCACACATTATTCTTATGCTGACGGCTTTTTGGGCGATGGCTTGCCAGAACGACGAGGCAAATGCAATGCCTCCTGCGGATAATAATTTTACCAATGGTGACAACAAGACGCTGATTGTGTATTACAGCTACACGAACAACACTGAGCAGATTGTTGATGACCTCAAAACGATGGTCAATGCGGATGTCATCGAAGTAGAACCTGCAAACAAGAATCTTGATTATGCAGCTAACAACTATGCTATCGGCACGGAACAACTGAATAAGATCAAGAATAACCCGAATGATGAGGGCAGTTATCCTGCTATTGATCCTGTGTCCGTTGACATGTCGAAGTACAACACCGTCATCATTGCCACTCCGCTTTGGTGGAGCCAGATGGCGAGCAACATGCAGACATTCCTCTTCAAATATGGTAATGAAATGGCTGGCAAGAACATAGGTCTTATTGTTAGCAGCCATAGCAGTAGTATCAGTGGCGTGGAAGCAGATGCCACACGTCTCGTTCCCAAAGGTAAGTTCTACACCAAGAGCCTTTGGATAAATGCTTCGAAGCATTCACAGCGCAAAGCACTTTTGGAGCAATGGCTGAAAGATGTTAACTACAACGACAACGTTAATGATGACTATAACACAATGAATCTGAAAGTGAATAACAGCACCATGAAGGTGAAACTCGCAGACAATGCTGCAACAAAGGCATTGGTTGAACGATTGAAAGGTGGAGCGGTGACATACAACGCTCATGATTACGGTGGTTTTGAGAAGGTGGGAGCACTCGGTTTCTCGCTTCCCTCCAACGACACATACATCACCACAGAGCCAGGCGACATCATGCTCTACACCAGCAACCAGCTTTGCATCTTCTTCGACAGTAACTCTTGGGAATACACACCTATTGGCAAGATTGAAGGAATGACCAAGCAACAACTGAAGGATGCCTTCGGAACAGGTGAGGTAAGCATCACCCTTTCGCTTTACAACTCTACAGGCGCTGCCTCTATTTCTGCAAATCAGACAAAGTCGAATAACATCTATGCATTGAATGGCCAGAAACTTGCCGAGGCTCCTGCAAGGGGGATGTATATTGAAGACGGAGTAAAGAAAATAAAGTAATGAAGAAGTTTATCGTTTTTATATTGCTTATGGTTAGCATCACTACATCTGCTCAGAACTCTTCCTTAGAAAGAACTGAGGGAAATCACGTTTCTCCCCTTTCGGGGGAGTTAGAGGGGGCTCTAGTAAGAATCAGCGAAATAGAGGTTTATCCCGAATACCTCACGGAGTATCTGGAGTTTG
>JAUNIK010000052.1 GCA_030523505.1 Prevotellaceae bacterium
CGATTCAAGTATGCATCCATCGGCACCATCATTCCCTGCATATTCACTGTGTCATAAGCCGCCAGACCTTCCACAGCATAGTTTACAAACTGTGCTGCTTCCTGGACAAGTCCTGCACCGATTCCGCACAAAATGTAATAAAAAAGAAATCGTTTCGAACCGAGTACGTTTTCTATCACGCAACCGAACATCCACAGTGCAAACATATTAAAGAACAGGTGCATCCATCCTCCGTGCATGAACATATATGTCACCAGTTGGTACAGGTGGAAATCAGATGCCAGGAAGAAATGAAGTCCAAACCAGTCGTTCAAGTCAACTGGCGTTACCGAATTGGCTGTAACAGCCTGCAATACCCACATCAATGCATAAGCCAACACATTGATGATAAGCAGATTCCTCGTTATATTTGGTATTTGTCGCATATCACAATCATTATTTACTGAAAACTAATGCAAAATTAAGAAAAATATCTGTTATTTAGCCGAAAAACAAGGTGATATGGGTAAAATTAACATAAAAGATGCACTTTTTACATAAAAATGTTTGTTATGTAATATTTTACTTTTATCTTTGTGGAGAATTCCGATAAGGACTACAAAAATTCAATTAATTAATAACACTTTAATAAAGAAAATTATGAACAAGACAGAATTGGTAAAGGCTATCGCTGAGGCAGCAGGTCTTACACAGGTACAGGCAAAGGCTGCACTCGAGGCTACAACAGCTGCTATTGAGGGTGCACTCGTTAAGGGTGATAGCGTACAGCTCATCGGTTTCGGTACATTCGCTGTAGTTGAGAAGCCAGCACGTGAGGGTGTTAACCCAGCAAACGGTCAGAAGATCACTATCGCTGCTAAGAAGGTTGCTAAGTTCAAGGCAGGCGCTGCTCTTGCTGAGGCTGTAAAGTAATTTTACACAGCAGACATGAAATATAAGGCGGTCCATTTCAAGGGCTGCCTTTATTTTTGCCTCTATGTTAGGGCATACAAAAAGAGCCGGCTTCTAACCGACTCTTTCTGTTGGACCACCCAGATTCGAACTGGGAATGACAGAACCAAAACCTGTAGTGTTACCATTACACCATGGTCCAATCGTTATTGTTGCAATGTAACCTTGCGGGGCATCTTTTACAATGTGCCTGCAAAGTTACTATTTTTTTTTCAACTAAACAAATTTATTTGGCAGTAAGCAAGAAATACTTCTTCTTACCCTGCTGAACGAGCAAATACTTGCCGTCGAGAAGGTCTGCCTCAGTGAGAACTTGGTCGAACTGTGCGAGCTTATCCTTGTTCACACTTACACCACCACCTTTTACGAGTGTCTTCATCTCACCCTTTGAAGCGAAGCACTGTGCATGGTCAACACAAAGGTCAGATGCCTTCACGCCTTCTGCAAAGAGTGCCTTGTCAACTTCGAAATGTGGAACACCGGCAAATACATCAAGCAATGTGTTCTCGTCGAGTTTCAGGAGTGATTCCTTTGTTGACTTACCGAAAAGGATGTTTGAAGCCTCGATAGCCATATCGAGATCCTCCTTAGAGTGAACCATCACTGTCACCTCCTCAGCAAGGCGCTTCTGGAGAATACGGCGACCTGGGTCCTGACGATGCTCCTCGATGAGTGCATCGATAGTCTCCTTGTCGAGCGATGTGAAAATCTTGATGTACTTCTCAGCATCTTCGTCAGCCACATTGAGCCAGAACTGATAGAACACATAAGGTGTTGTGCGGTTACGATCGAGCCAGATATTTCCGCTCTCAGTCTTACCGAACTTCTTACCGTCCGACTTTGTGATAAGAGGACAAGTCAATGCGAATGCCTCGTTCTCGCTGCCGAGCTTACGACGGATAAGCTCAGTACCTGTGGTGATGTTACCCCACTGGTCGCTACCACCCATCTGCAACTTACAGCCCTTTGCCTCGTAGAGGTGGAGGAAGTCGTAGCCCTGGAGCAACTGATATGTGAACTCAGTGAATGACATACCATCCTGGAACTCGCCACTCAAGCGGCGCTTTACAGAATCCTTTGCCATCATATAGTTTACGGTGATGCACTTACCGATTTCACGAGCGAAATCAAGGAAGGTATAGTCCTTCATCCAATCGTAGTTGTTCACCAACTCAGCATGGTTTGGTGCATCGCTGTCAAAGTCAAGGAAACGAGCAAGCTGATCCTTGATACATGCCACATTGTGACGAAGTGTCTCCTCGTTGAGGAGATTTCTCTCCTGCGACTTACCTGAAGGGTCGCCAATCATACCTGTAGCACCGCCTACCAATGCCAATGGCTTGTGACCGCAACGCTGGAAATGACGAAGCATCATCACACCGCAGAGGTGACCGATATGCAGTGAGTCGGCTGTTGGATCGATACCCAGATAAGCAGTAACCTGCTCCTTCTGCAACAATTCTTCTGTACCTGGCATCATCTGGTGAATCATACCACGCCAAGTAAGTTCTTCTACGAAATTCTTCATATTGTTTTATTTTTTCTTTTTCTATTTCACTCCCCCTCTAGGGGGTTGGGGGACTTACGGTACGGGATCATATCCCGATCCACCCCATGGATGGCAACGCAAGATGCGTTTTACTGCAAGATACAGCCCTTTCACCGGACCGTGCTTTATTATCGCCTGTCGTGCATACTCCGAACATGTGGGGGTATATCGGCACGATGGTGGTGTCAGCGGAGAGATACATACCTGATAGAAGCGTATCGGCAACAGCAACAGCCAGACAAGTACCTTGCGGATATATTGGAGCAATGTCTTCATCTTGTCTATTGTTATTCTGCAACCACTTCTTTTACCGATGGAGATATCTTCTCTCCGATGCGGGTCAACAAGCCTTTCACCTTCGATTCAATCTCCTTGCTGTCGTGCAACTGATTGTCGAGGTAGATAAAAGCGACCATGAGTGACTTGCCTTCATGCGCCTGTACCTTATTAATAATACTATGCTTATTAAGTCGGTAGGCTTCTCTCACCTGTCGCTTCACCCTGTTGCGCTTCACAGCACGCTTGAAACATCGCTTCGGCACACTGGCGAGGATGCTCACCGGAGCCTGCTGACCATTGGTTTCCTCCAACAGATACACTGCTCGGATAGGGAATGCGGCCATCGAGTGACTGCACCCTCCGTTGAAGAGTCGTTCTATCTGCAGTTTGCTACATATTCGCTCTTCCTTCGACAGTGTATATCGAGGAGATTCCATCATCAGTATTATTCTTCACCCTGAAGGCCCTGGAGATATTCCTTCAGAGCACCGGTCATTGAGTGATGCTTTGTATTTGGAGCCTCAAGATCCAAGCGGAGTCCTTCGTCCTTCACAGCCTTTGCTGTTGCTGGACCGAAAGCACCAATCTTGATATCGCCCTGCTGGAAGTCTGGGAAGTTCTTCTTCAACGCCTTCACACCTGTAGGGCTGAAGAAAAGGAGCATATCGTAGTTGAATGCTGCCTTCTCCTCCTCAGAGAAGTCGTTGCTGACGGTATTGTACATCACGCACTCGCGATGCTGGATTCCCTTTGAGTCAAGCAGATTCTTGATGTCATCATTGTGAACACCGCTCAATGGCACGAGGTACTTCTCGTCCTTGTGCTTCACAATCTGTGGCATGAGGTCGTCAACCTTACCAGTAGCACCAAAGAACACCTTGCGCTTGCGATACTGGACATACTTCTGGATATAAAGCGCTATCTTCTCGATAACACAGAAATACTTCATTGTCTCTGGAATGACGATTCGCATCTCCTTTGCCAGAGAAAAGAAGTTGTCGATAGCGTGGCGAGAAGTGAAGATTACTGCTGAATAGTCAGCAAGACTTACTCTCTGCTCACGGAATGCCTTCGATGTAATTCCTTCAACCTTAAAGAATGGGCGGAATACACATTCAACACCAAACTCCTTTTCCAAATCGAAATAAGGCGACTTATCGTGATCTGGCTTTGGCTGAGAAACTAAAATTCTTTTAACCATTTTGTACTAAAAAATTATTTCCAAATACTCGCTTATAATACCCAGAATATTCCATATTAAGGACACGGGCACCAATTCAAGTGTGCAAAAGTACAAAATATTTTGCAATAATCGCCCGTTTTGCGGGAAAAAGATTTGCTGTTGCTTGTAAAACATCAACAATTTGAACAATACCAGCACAATTACGAAGTAAATGGCAGCATAGCCGATAGGAAAATTGAAAAACGATTGTACAAAAACAAGTGGTAGGAGGAACACTCCCTGGGTGGCTTCAAGGAACAGATAAGCGGTGTTCCACTGTTGAATATTTTTCTCATTGAAGAATACCCAGTTTACCATTCTATATAGTATATACTTCGACAGATGATAGCCGGCAAACACACCGGTGAGGATCTCGATGAAACGGAACTGGCTCACGGTGTATGTGGTGTTTCCCTCCTCCATCAAGTATGAGAGGAAGAGCACAGCCAGAAGCAGACAAGCCTCGACTACGAGCAGTAACTGGAATCGCACCTCTGCCGATGTTTCTGTCACCTCGGTGGTGTTGCCTCGCTGCACGAAGAAGAATGATTTTATCTGTCGGATAATGAATGTTTGCGAACGGGAGATAGAGATCATTGTTGCCATGAAACACACCAGCAATATCGACGACATCATATTATCGCCGGCAATGGTGTAAGGCATTGGGTCACCGGCAACGCCCTGGCGACCTCCGGTAATCTCTGGATGGAAGTAGTCCTTGTCTGAGAAGAACGACTCCTTGTAATACTGCGGCAGACTCACATCGAGCACACTGCGTCCCACCGGCTGACCAGGGAGGTGCAGCGTATCCGGGCGCTCGCTCCATCTGATCTCACGAGGACGGATGTACTTCTGGATGGCAGAGTCTTTCTGGGCTTCCGTTGCAGTCTTCGGAAGCCAACTGACAATCTGGGCTGGTGTAGGCTGAAAGTGTTTTACCACTACCTCGCCTTCACCAGCCTCAGTATAAGCATTTGATATAGAATCAGTCTGTAACAATACCTTATTTAATTAAAGGTTGCTTCTTTAAATTCCAAACTCCTTCTTTATAGCATCCACCTGGTCGAGTTTCTCCCAAGTGAAGAGTTCAATATCCATTGTCTTTGTCTCGTGATAGAGGCTGGTGAAGGTCTTCTTCACTACCTCGTTCTTACGACCCATGTGTCCGTATGCTGCTGTCTCAACATACATTGGCTGGCGGAGTTTCAGTGTACGCTCAATAGCCTTTGGACGCAAATCAAAGAGGTTCTGGATTTTCTGTGCTATCTCACTGTCAGGAATGTTCACATTGCTGCGACCGTAAGTGTTTACATAAACGCTAACTGGCTGTGCAACACCGATAGCATAGGCAAGCTGTACGAGAATCTCATCGGCAACACCTGCTGCCACAAGGTTCTTTGCGATATAGCGAGCTGCGTATGCTGCTGAACGGTCAACCTTCGATGGGTCCTTGCCCGAGAAGGCACCACCACCGTGAGCGCCCTTGCCACCGTAGGTATCAACGATGATCTTACGTCCTGTAAGACCTGTGTCGCCGTGAGGACCGCCGATAACGAACTTGCCTGTTGGGTTCACATGATAGATGATGTCATCGTTGAAGAGGGCGAGGATCTTCTCGTCGCACTGTGCCTTGACACGTGGAATGAGAATCTCGATTACGTCCTTGCGGATCTGAGCGAGCATTGCCTCGTCTTCGTCGAATTCATCGTGCTGTGTACTTACAACGATTGTGTGGATACGCTCTGGTGTACCATTGTCATTGTACTGGATAGTAACCTGACTCTTTGAGTCTGGACGGAGATAGGTCATCTGCTTGCCTTCCTCGCGGATGTTTGCGAGTTCCTTGACAAGGAGATGAGAGAGTTCAAGACTTACCGGCATGTAGTTGGCTGTCTCGTTACAAGCATAGCCGAACATCATACCCTGGTCGCCTGCACCTTGTTCCTCTGGCGTTTCACGACTAACACCGCGGTTGATGTCACCACTCTGTTCATGGATGGCAGTGAGGATACCGCAGGAATTTGCGTCAAACTGATACTCCGACTTGGTGTAACCGATGCGCGAGATTGTTCTGCGTGCAATGGTCTGCAAGTCGATGTATGCTTCTGATGTCACCTCGCCCATGATGACTACCTGACCTGTTGTACAGAAGGTCTCGATAGCACAGTGAGCGTTTTCGTCATAGGCCAGGAACTGGTCGAGTAATGCGTCAGAAATCTGATCGCTTACTTTGTCGGGGTGTCCTTGAGACACCGATTCGGATGAAAACAGATACATAATAGAAGACCCACCCCCATGCCCCTCCCGTTTCGCTACGCTAGGGAGGGGAGTAAAATGCTCTGAAGGGTTATAGGGTCAATTAAAATTAATTAATGAATAAATGAAATTATATGGTATAATCACCAATCTTTCTAAAACAACCGAACCTCTCCCTTACGGAAGAGGCACAGTTTTTATAGAGTAACCAGCCCCCTTCCCCATCACGGGGGAAGGGCCGGGGTTAGGGGCTTTTTTTACTCCTCTGGCAGCATCACAACCGAGATGCGGTTGTTGTTGTCCTTGAGGAAGTCCTTCATGAAGGCCTTCAGAGTGTCCACTGTCTGGCGCTCGATAACCTCACGACCATTGGTCTGGATGTCGATGCCATAATGATCCCACATGAAGATTGCATTCTCCCAGTAGCCGTTCTTCTTCTGGTTGTCGTCATACTGCTTGAGCATGAGCTCCTTAACCTTGGTGAGCTTCTCTGCGTCGATGTTCTCCATCATTGCAGGAACCTCCTTGAGCATGATGTCGATTGCTACATCCGACTTCTCTGGCTTCATTGGGCAGTATGCCTGGATAACGAAGTTGTGATAGCCGTCAGTACCAATCTGGCCACGACCAGCACCGCTTACCGAGTAAGCAGCCGAAGCCTCCTCGCGGATCTTGTTGAGAAGTTCCATATCGAGAATCTGACCGATCATGTCAATCTGGATGTTACGCTCCTGAGTGTACTCCATGTCTGGGTTCTGCCATACGATGATTGCAGTAGCCTTTGGAGTTTCCTGCTTGCGGGTGAAGCGGTTCTCAACGAGACCTTTCTGGAATACGCGCTCACGCTTGCTCTCTACATTTGCCTTCTTTGCTGGGAGGGCTGCGAGATACTGGCAGATGAGTGGACGGATTGTCTCCTCGTCGTAGTTACCGATGATGGTGAACTCCCAACCCTTTGCACTTGCTGTACGCTCCTTTGCAATCTCGAGGATACGGTCGTAAGAAATCTCTGGCAGACGGTCGAGTGTAAGTGGAGCGAGACGTGGGTTGTGATTATAGAGGGTTGCTGTGATTGAGTCAGAGAGAGCAATGTCTGGGTTGAGTTCACGGTTCTGCAAACCTACCTGGAGCTGTGACATCAATGTAGCGAATGAGTCCTCGTCCTTGCTGATGTTTGTGAAGTAGAGGTAAACCATCTGGAGCATTGTCTCTACGTCCTTTGGTGTTGACGAACCGTTCACCTCTGTGTAACGCTCAGAGATAGAGAGGTCGGCATTGGCAATCTTACCAGCGAGTGCCTTCTGGAGCTCTGTGCTTGAGAAGTTGCCGAGACCTGACATACCGATTACATTGTCGAATACCTGGAGGTTGGTGTAGTCCTTAGCACCGTAGAGTGTCTCACCACCCTTGCCTGAACCTGAGAGTGTCACCTGGTCCTTCTTGAAGTCGGTCTTCTTGAGGATTACCTTCACACCGTTAGAGAGTTCGAGTTCTGAGTAACCGAACTTATCGTTCTTCTTCTCGCTCTTGATCTTACCAGCCTTTGGCATCTTTGCGATGAGTGGCTCGTTCTTCACATTGTCAACGAATGCCTCTACCTCAGCAGCGCGTGCCTCAGCAACAGCGTTGAGGAGCGACTCCTTTGTTGGATATACAGCACCCTCAGCCTCGTTGTTGAAGTTGATGATTACCATGTTCTCATTGGTCTCAGGGATGAACTGCTTCATCAGTTCGTTGATAGCCTGGAGTGGGAGCATTGGGATAATCTGCTTCATTGTCTCAACCTCGAAGTCGATCGATGGGATTGGCTCGTTCTCGAGGTAGTGCTGCCAATACTCCTGACAGAACTGCTTGCTCTGGCGCTTGTCCTTGTTGCTCAATGCCTTGTCGAGATAAGCGATATACTGCTCCTTGTAACGATCGTACTCTGTTGCGGTGAAACCGAACTCTGCAGCGCGGCGTGCCTCAACGAGGGCTGCCTTCAATGCTGCCTCAATCTGTGTAGGATCCTTTGGCACTACATCGATGTCGAATGCGTCCTTTGTCTTTGAGAAGATGTATCTACCATAGTTTGCACCTGCATTTACGAATGGGCAGTCAGCCTTCTGCACTGCCTCGGTGTAACGCTGGTTGAGCATTGCTGTAGCGGCATAGATGAGATACTCTACCATCATGTACTGCATTGTACCCTTCATCTCCTCTGGCATAGCATCGCTCTTGAACATAATCTCAACAGCGTTTCTCTGGAACTCCTTGTCCTTGTCGATGATGATGATTGGCTCTGCGTTGTCTGGAACCTCTACGAGCTCTACTGGAGCAGCATTCTCTGGTTCCTTGATGCCACCGAAGATCTCCTTGATCTTTGCCTCTGTGCGGTCAACATCGATATCACCTACAACGATGATAGCCTGGTTTGATGGGTGATACCACTTCTCATAGTAGTCGCGGAGTTCCTGGTACTTGAAGTTGTCGATAACCTCCATAGTACCGATTGGATAGCGGCGGCCGTACTTTGAACCTGGGTAGAGTGTCTCGAGGTTGCGCTCGAGCATACGGCTAGAAGCCGATGTGCGGAGTCGCCACTCCTCGTGGATAACACCACGCTCCTTGTCAATCTCCTCTGGGTCGAGTGTCAAACCGTCTGCCCAGTCGTGGAGGATGAGGAGACATGAGTCGAGGGCTGCTACATTTGCTGTTGGCACATTGTCGATGTTATACACAGTCTTGTCGATTGATGTGAAAGCGTTGAGCTCTGCACCGAACTGTACACCGATTGACTCGCAGAAACGGATAACGCCGTTGCCTGGGAAGTTGTCAGTACCATTGAAACACATGTGCTCAAGGAAGTGAGCCAAACCGCGCTGGCTTTCCTCCTCCTGCAGAGAACCTACTCGCTGAGCGATGTAGAAGTTAGCACGGTTCTCTGGCCAGTTATTGTAACGGATGTAGTATGTCAATCCGTTGTCGAGCTTGCCAATTTTCACTGCCTCGTCCACAGGGATTGGAGGCATCTGCTGTGCCTGTGCCACTCCAACAACCATGAGCAGCAGGGCAACAAAGAAACTCTTGAATTTCATTTTTCTGTTTATTTATGTTTGTTATTATTTGTAATTCGACGTTTCCGTATGCATAGCATCGGTAAAAGCCTTGTCAGGCGTTAGACGCGCATTCAATCTGCAAAATTACAAATAAGCAAGAAAATTTCAAAATTATTTTGTAAAAATTATATTTTTAGTTCTGTTTTCATGAGATATGTGAACGATATTGATTCCCTTCTGCATTTTCTGCAGGCGGCGGCCGTCGATAGAGTAAATCTCCATGCCATCGCCTTCGCTATCGCTTTCGCTAATAAAGCCCTTCACTGCCGTAGGGTCAACGATGGCACTGATAGTGCCCCAACCGCTCCAAGGGTATGTGCTACGATACTCCCCCACCAAGTCGGCAGGCACGTATAGCGTACCCTTGCTCGCATCAAAATCATAGAAGGTATCCTCGTCGCACTCAATCATCACTGCCGGATTACAAATCATCTCGCGCAAAGCCTTGCAACCCGAGAAGGCATAATAATCCACAGACTCCACACCCTTGCCTATCGTCACGCTCTTCAATGCCGTGCAACGCCAGAAAGCACTGTTGCCGATGGTTGTCACTGCATCTGGCACAGTCATCGCGGTCAGCGAAGAACAGTCTTCGAAGGCTCGTGCCCCGATAGTGGTCACTCCGCTGCCGATGGTCACCTCCGTCATTCCCTCGCAACCTTCGAAGGCACTCTCGCCGATGGTCTCCACGCCATCGGGAATCACCATCGATGCGAGGTTCAGCGAGAAATAGAACGCTCCAAAGCCGATAGCTGTGACATAGTCGGGTATCACCGATGTCTTACAGCCCAGCACGAGGGTGTTGTCCATGTCAATGATGCAATTGCCGTCGCTCATGAACCATTCACTGCCCTCTTCCACCGACAACGATTCTATTGCCGGACAGGCACCGAAAGCGTATTTGCCGATGGTCTCCACCGAACAAGGGATTGTCACCTCTTTGAGTTTCTCGCACTGATAGAATGTAGCCTCATCAATATACGTAAGCGATTGTGGCAGGTCGACCTTCAACAGCGACTTGCACCCCTGAAAAGCATATTCACCAATCTGTGTCACAGAGTTAGGAATAGCCACCTCTGTGAGTCCCGAACTGGCAAAGGCATGGCGACCGATGCTCGTCACACCGTCAGGAATCACTACCTGCTTCAAGCCTCCACAACTGTAGAACGCCGTAGTACCGATATTCGTCAGCGTCTCCGGCAGGCTTATTGAAGTAACGCCTTTGCAGTAGTAGAAAGCACTGGCACCGATGCTGGTCACCGTATATGCAGTCTCATCTACGATGATCTCGCTTGGTATCACCACTTCACCGTCATATGCTGCACTACCCCAAGTCACTGTGGCAGTCATTGTCTCCGCGTTCAGATTATAATATATTCCGTCAACAACAGCATCGTATGCCCATGTTGCAACTGCCGACACTATCGTCAGCACCAGAAGGAGAAATCGCTTCATTTCACTTGTTTTTTAGTTTTCCACCGCAAAAGTACTACTTTTTTCCCAAACAAACGCACAATCCCCACAAAAGATGTTATGAAAGCGCCCAAATGAGGAGTTCATTTCAATGGAATGAAGTGGTCATTCCGCCGTTCCCATGTGGTCATT
>JAUNIK010000593.1 GCA_030523505.1 Prevotellaceae bacterium
AAGATTCAGATTGGAGAGAAGCTGACCAAGGGACTTGGTGCAGGCGGAAACCCGGAGATCGGTCAGAAGTCGGCAGAGGAGAGTCTTGAGGATCTGGAGAAGTACATCGCAGGTTCAGACATGGTGTTCATAACATGCGGAATGGGAGGCGGAACAGGAACAGGTGCCGCACCTATCATTGCCAAGATCGCCAAGGACATGGGAGTGCTTACAGTAGGTGTAGTTACCAAGCCTTTCAAGTTTGAAGGCAAGAAGAGAAGCGAACATGCAGATCTGGGAATCAAGTTCCTTAAGAAGTATGTTGACTCACTTGTAGTAGTACCTAATGATAAGCTTCTTGAAACTGTTGTTGAACAGACGTCGCTCATGGAAGCCTTCGATATGGCAGATGAGGTCCTTAAGCAGGGCGTACAGGGCATATCGGATATCATCGTTGATGATGCACTTATCAACCTTGACTTTGCAGATGTAACAACGATCATGAAGGACAGAGGCATTGTTCACATGGGCGTTGGTCACGGCAAGGGCGAAGACAGAGTCAATGAAGCAGTAAGAACAGCTGTTGACAGTCCTCTTCTCGAAACAAAGATTTCAGGTGCAAGAGCTGTACTGGTTAACATTACAGGCGGCAAGGATCTTACAATGCTGGATGTTGACAGAGTTGCTACTCAAATCAGTGATGAGGCAGACAGCAATGCTATAATCATCCTTGGTGCATCAGTCAAAGAAGAAATGACAGACGAAATTTCTGTAACAGTTATTGCAGCAGGATTCGAGAAGTCACCGGCAGCAGGTCTTATCGATAGCGTAATCAAGACTCCGGATGAAACAAAGGCAGCTAGTGAAGTGGAAGAAGAACCGGCAGCAGCAAGCCCATTTGCAGCAGCAGAGAATAATGGCTTCAAGGTTCCTGATTTCCTGAAATAAATAAGCAAGAAGTATACGTTTCAATAGCCGGTTTTCGGACCGGCTATTGTTTAAGTTATGGCATATGAAAGTTATCAGGTCTAAGGACAATTCCACATATAAGCTTGCGGTTAAACTGGCCAGACGCAAGTTCAGAGACGATACAGGCATGTATCTGCTGGAGGGGGTTAAGCCCCTTCGTGACGCAATAGAAACAGGTGTCAGGATCGAATACATTTTTGCATCAGAGGATGCAGCTGCAGAAGGATTCCCGCAGGAAAAGCTGATCATTCTTGACAGGAAGCTGTTTGGAGAATTATCAGACACTCCAAGCTCTCAGGGGATCGTGGCCATGGTACAGCAGCAGCCCTCATCCCAGGAGAGACTGAAGGAAATGCTTTCTGCTTCAGGAAGGCTTGTGGTCCTTGACAGGATTCAGGATCCTGGCAATATGGGGACTATTATCAGAACCGCTGAGGCTGCAGGATATGCAGGCGTCATATTGATGAAGGGATGTGCAGATCCTTATTCACCAAAGGTTGTTCGTGCAGCTGCAGGGTCACTGTTTAGGATGCCGGTTATTCATTCGGTGACAGAATCGGCACTTTTTGCGGAGCTGAAGCTTCATGGCAGAAGCATGTTTGTTACGGCACTGAAAGATGCTGTTGACTACAGAGAAGCAGGTTACGGCAGTAACAGCGTAATAGTAATAGGTAATGAAGGTCAAGGTGTAAGCGATAGCTTTATCGATACAGCTGATTATATAATAAAGATTCCGATGGCAGGTGCCATTGAATCCCTCAATGCGGCGGTAGCTGCAGGAATATTGATGTATGAGTCACAGCGGACAGAATAGATGGAGTCCGCAGAAAATGTAGGAGAAATCTCATGGAAAACAGTAAAGTAAAGGTAAAGATTTACGGACAGGAATACGTTGTATCAGG
>JAUNIK010000053.1:0-7851 GCA_030523505.1 Prevotellaceae bacterium
CGATGATATAATATGGCGAACCTGGACAGACAGGATAGAATCCCAGTGAGGTGAAGATGTACCATGCCGACATCTGACCAGCGTCATCGTTGCCCGAAAGTCCGTCAGCGCCGACATTATACTCGGTGTTCATGATGTGACGCACCACCTTCTGGGTCTTCCAAGGTTGACCGGCATAGTTGAACATGAATGCCACCTGATGGCATGGCTCGTTGCCGTGCCAGTAGATGTTCTCGCTGAACATCGAGTCGAGTTTTTCGATGTATCGCTCCTTGCCACCCATCACTTCCATCAATCCATAGACATCGTGAGGCACATACCATGAGTAGTGGGCTGGATAGCCCTCGGTGATGAACGGGCAGAACTTCGTCACGTTGTTGTCTTTCAGGAATGTACCGTCCTCATGGCGTCCCTGAGCCCAGCCTGTTGCTGGATCGAACACATTCTTATAGTTCTTCGAACGCTCTTTCAAGACGGCAGCCTCTTCCTTGTGGCCGAGAGCTTCGGCGAGGATAGACAGCACAAAGTCATCGTAGGCATATTCCAATGTTCGCGACACCTGCTCGCCTTTGTGGAATGCCTCGTTCACAGGATCCTCGAGAGGAATGTATCCATATTTCGTATAACTGTCGAGAGCACGACGGCCCTTTCCGTCGGCGTAGTCTTGGAAGTTGTCTGGCTGTTCGAAGGCGTTCTTACGAAGTGCCTCCCATGCTTTGTCAATGTCGAAGTTGCGGATGCCTTTCATATAAGCATCGGTGATGAGCGAAGCACAGTGGTCACCGATCATCTCCGATGTGAAACTGTTCCAGCAAGGGAAGATAGGTAGCCAGCCACCCTGATCGTACTTGTCGAGCAGCGACTGTATCATCTCGCCCGACTGCTGTGGGTAGAGGATGCTCAGCAATGGGTGCTCGGCACGATAGGTGTCCCACATTGAATAATCGTCATAGTAGGTGCCGTCGGTTTTGGCGAATGTGCCGTTGCCGGCGAAGGTAGGGTGGCGACCGTCAGCATCGTTGATGGCGTGAGGCAGGAACGATGAGTGGTAGAGCGAGGTGTAGAACTTCTGCTTTGCTATGCTGTCGGGAGTCTCCACCTCGATGGCAGCAAGGCGCTCCACCCATGTGTCGTGCAACTGGTTCTTTATCTTGTCGAAATCCCAGTCTGGGTTCTCTGCTACCATGTTCTTCTTTGCGCCGTCAACATCGCAGAACGATGATGAAACCTTCACGAGCACTTCCTCGCCGGCTTCTACATTGAAGGTGATATATGCTGCGAGGTTACCCTTGTTGGCGAGTGTCTTTGCACCCTCGGTGATGGTATCGCCGTTTGCTACGCCATAGGCTGTTATCTCTTTCTTTGTCTCGATGTTGAAGTATCCGTTGAAACCAGCATATTCGCCCCATCCCTGATAGATGCGATGCACAGGGTTCATGCCTGTCACGCGACCTTCCTCGGTGTTGATTGTTACCTCACCCATGCCCTCGTCGCTGTTTGGGGCAATGATGAGATGCGCCTCACCACCTTTGTTGAATGTGAAACGGAAGATACCTGTGCGTGAGGTGCCAGTCATCTCGGCTTTAACATCGTAATCGAGCAAATCAACAGAATAATAGTAAGGTGTCGATACCTCTTTATCGTGCGTAAAGCTGCTGGCACGATCTTCGGCGGTGCACTTCAGGTCACCGAACACAGGCATGATGCTCACCGAACCGTAGTCCTGTGTGCAACCACCCACGATCCAGTGTGAGTTGCGGAAACCGCGAATCTTGTCACGGAAGTAATAGTATGGCGACACCGACTTCTTCTCGGTATCAGGTTCTGTCACGGCAGTCCAGAAATTCATGCCGTTAGGCACGAGCACTGCCGGGATTGTCTGGCCATGCTGAGCATCGATGTCCGACGATGGACTAACATCGGTCTGGCCAGTACCGACCATCGGGTCAACGAAGACGGTGTTGTCTGTAATCTGAGGCTTGTTGGCACATGACGTAATGAGCACTGTAGCCAAGGCAATGATAAACTTTCTCATATTCAATTGCTGAGGTGTTGTGTAATAATTTCCGTTGCAAAGATAATAAATATTACAGAGATATGCAAGATTCTTTTGTGCAAACTGACTCTACATATATTAGATAATTGCCCAAAAATTTGCATAAGTCGTTGTAAATTTATAATTTTGAGGCAGAAATAACTAAAACCTATTTTTAATTATGAAATTACGTGCGTATTTTGTATTGATGCTTTTGTGCTGTGTGACAGTGAATTCGTGGGCACAGAAAAGCGTGACAGCTCCAGAACCTATCGGTCCGTTGCCTGATCAGTATCAGATTGACTGGCAGAAGATGGAGACCTATGCGTTTGTTCATTACGGTCTCAACACTTTCAATGACCGTGAGTGGGGCTATGGCGACTCAGATCCAAAGTCTTTCAACCCATCGCGAATGGATGTCGATCAGTGGGTGAAAACCTTCAAAGAGGCTGGCATGAAGGGTGTTATCATGGTGGCAAAGCATCATGACGGTTTCACGATGTGGCCTTGCGAACTGACGGATTACAACATCACTAACTCATCGTATGACGGTCCGAAGAACAAGGACGGTAAGGTGGATGTTGTCCAGGAGTTGCGTGACGCCTGTGACAAATACGGATTGAAGATGGGTCTCTATCTGTCGCCATGGGATCGTAACTACGCCGGCTATGGTACACAGGATTATATCAATTATTATTACAAACAGTTGGAGCAGATCATGACTCGCTACGGAGAACTGTTCGAGGTGTGGTTCGATGGCGCCAATGGTGGTGACGGCTATTATGGTGGTGCCCGTGAGGAACGAAAGATCGACCGTCGTACATATTATAACTTCCCGAAGATCAACGAGATGGTGCATAAGTGGCAGCCGAATGCGGCAATCTTCTCCGACGGAGGTCCTGGTTGTCGTTGGGTGGGCAATGAGAACGGCTATGCCAGTGCCACCAACTGGGCGTTCCTCCGTATCAATGAGGTGTACCCAGGTTATCCAGAGTATCGCACATTGCAGTTCGGTCACGCCGATGGCGACAAGTGGGTACCATCAGAGTGTGACGTGAGCATCCGTCCGGGATGGTTCTATCATCCGGAAGAAGACGACAAGGTGAAGACTCCGGAGCAGTTGACCGACCTATATTACCGCAGTGTAGGTCATAACGGAACATTCCTCCTGAACTTCCCTGTTGACCGTGAAGGTCGCGTACATCCTATCGATAGTATGAATGCTGTAGCATATCATAAAATCGTACAGAAGGAACTGGCTCATAACCTCCTCGCTGGTATCAAGGCGAAGGTCAGCACAGTGCGCGGTAAGGCATTTGCTGCAGCCAATATCACCGATGGCGATTGGGATTCATACTGGGCAACACCCGACGGAGAAACATCGGGAACGGTGACCTTCAACTTCAAGAAGGCTACAAAGATTAACCGCTTGATGTTGCAGGAATATATACCGTTAGGCCAGCGTGTAAAGGCGTTCACGGTAGAAGTGAATGTCGGTGGTAAGTGGCAGACTGTTGATTGCGGTGAGGAGACCACCACTATAGGCTATAAGCGTCTGCTCCGTTTCCCTACTGTCGAGGCAAAGGCTCTGCGTATAAATATCACCGATGCCCGTGGACCACTGTGTATCAATAATATCGAGGCGTTCTATGGTGGCGAAGGCAGTGATAGAATCTTTACAGAAAAGACTCGTGAGATTCGTAGCATTAATTATAAAGAGGTGAAGCGAACAGCCACAGAGGTAGTGCTTGACTTCGGTGGTGACCGCCTCCTCAATGCCTTCCATTATATGCCAGAGCAGAGTGACTACAACAAGGGACTTGTGAGCAACTACGAACTCTGGACCTGCGATGCAGAAGGTAATCCGCAGACATTGATTCGTGAGGGCGAGTTCTCGAATATCAACAATAATCCGATATTACAGACAGTGTTCTTTGCTCCGACAAAGACTCGCTATCTGCTCTTCCGTGCCACAAGGATGGTCCACGAAGGTGAGCCGATAGATTGGGAGAAATTGGGAGCGGAGAGTTTGTAAAGCCTCACCCCCAGCCCCTCTCCAATAGAGAGGGGGGACCATTCCGGGAAAAAGATTACGACAAAAGAATTCCCCCTCCAAAGTTCACCTATATAAGGGTAAAACTTGGAGGGGGCTTTTTACTCCCCTCTCCTGGTGGGAGGGGAGGGCGGGGGAGGGGCTCCTATCTCTTCACCCTCTTATTTGCTCTATCTGGATGGCGGGTGGTGATGTTGTCAGGATAGTAGCCAGCAGCATCGCGAATCTGTGAACGCTTGTTTGGTGTCCATACAGAGAGTTTGTATCCGTTGCGGTGCAACCAGTTGCTCAATGTCTGGTTGGCCATAGAATAGTGGCAGTTGATACCCACAGCGCCTGTGCGGCGAAGCATCATCAGAATCTCGTTGAGATAGTGAGAGTCGTAGTAGCGCTTTGGATCGAGGTCGCAGTTGAGGTAGTATTTCACCTCAGGGAACCTCTGGCGAACTATCATCACATCGTTTTCACGAATACCAGTGAGGAACACCTGATTGATCATACCGTGACGAAGCACCATCTGACGCAGCGAAGCAAGGACAGAGGTGTTCTTGATGTCGAGATTCACCTTTGTGCGAGTGCCGCGAATCATCTCCAATGCACGGTCAACCTCATAGCCAGTGAGGTCGTTAGGCACCTGATCGTGGTACATCACCAGTGTGCCATTAGGACGGATGTTAACATCGAATTCGAGAATCTCGACATTGTTGCGCAGAGCAGTCTCGATATAACGCAGCGAGTTATCGGGAGTGCCGTAAGCACCGCTATGAGCAGTGATGGTGGTGTGAGTAGTGGGGAGTGTGGAGTGAGAATTCTGGTACATTCGCTGACTGTTCAGTTCGGTAAGACCGATACAGTTTGTGAAGAGAAATGGTGCAGCAAGAACTGCAAGAATAGTCTTTTTCATATTATTCCTTTTTTAATTAATCAGTATTTGTGATTGCAAATATACAAAATAATAAATACAATAAAGTATTTTGTGTAGGGAAAATGCTTGGTTATAATGTTTCTTTTTAGTAATTTTGCATTTGATTACTAAAACCTCTACTATTTTTAATATATGCGTATTCTATTATCACTGTTATTCCTCGTCCTTTCCACCGTCTCCGTGGCAAATCCTATCGATGATATGCTCGAGCGTATCGACAAAGGAGCAAAGGCAAAGTTCAAGATTGAAAAGGTGGACAGCAAGAAGGATTTCTTTGAGCTCGACCAGAAAGGCAACCGTGTTGTTGTAAGAGGCAACACCTGGGTGAACATCGCGTCGGGCATCAACTGGTATCTGAAATACTATGCCGGTGTGCAACTCACATGGAACAACCCTACAGCCAAACTGCCGGCAGTGATGCCACGTGTGACAAAGAAAGAGCGCCACGAGACCGACCTCACCCTGCGCTATGACTTCAACTACTGTACCTTCTCTTACTCTATGGCGTTCTGGGACTGGAAGCGCTGGGAGCAGGAGATAGACTGGATGGCACTCCACGGAGTGAATCTGCCATTGGCTATCGTCGGTGAGGAGTGCGTGTGGCGTAATATGCTGCTTCGCTTAGGATACAGCGAAGAGGAAGTGGGACGGTTCATTGCTGGTCCGGCGTTCCTCGCATGGTGGGAGATGAACAACCTCGAAGGGTGGGGCGGTCCGTTACCACTCTCATGGTATAGCCAGCAGGAGGCATTGCAGAAGAAGATTCTTGCACGAATGAAGGAACTCGGCATGCATCCAGTGTTGCCGGGCTATTGCGGAATGATGCCACATGATGCAAAGGAGAAACTCGGGTTGAATGTCACCGATGGAGGATTGTGGAACGGATATGTACGTCCTTCAAACCTCTCGGCAACGGATAAGCGCTTTGACGAGATTGCCGATATCTATTACGACGAACTCACGAAGCTCTTTGGTAAGGCTGAATATTATTCTATGGACCCATTCCATGAGAGCAACGACGATGCCTCTATCGACTATGCCGAGGCTGGCCAGAAGTTGATGGACGCCATGAAGCGTGTCAACAAGAATGCCACTTGGGTGATACAAGGTTGGACAGAGAACCCTCGTCCACAGATGATCAAGGGCATGAACAATGGTGACCTACTCGTTCTCGACCTCTTCTCAGAGTGTCGCCCGATGTGGGGTATCCCTTCGATATGGAAACGCGAGAAAGGCTATGAGCAACACGACTGGTTGTTCTGTCTTTTGGAGAACTTCGGAGCGAACAACGGTCTGCACGGTCGTATGGACCAGCTCCTGCATAACTTCTTCCTGACTAAAACAAACCCATTGGCGAAGCAGCTGAAAGGTATCGGTTTCACTATGGAAGGTTCGGAGAACAATCCGGTGATGTTTGAACTCATGAGCGAGTTGCCATGGAGAAACGAACCATTCACCAAGGAGCAGTGGATAAAAGGTTATGTGAAGGCACGCTATGGAGTCGACGATCCTGTGCTCCTCGAGGCATGGAATATCCTCATCAACTCCATCTATAATTGTCCGATGGGCAACAACCAGCAAGGCCCTCACGAGAGTATCTTCTGTGGTCGTCCGTCGTTGAACAACTTCCAGGTGAAGAGTTGGTCGAAGATGCGCAACTACTATGATCCTGCCGACACCAAGCGTGCAGCAGAGGTGTTCGCAAGTGTTGCTGACAAATACCGTGGTAATAACAACTATGAGTACGACCTTGTGGATATCGTCCGTCAGGCACTCGCCGACCAAGGTCGCCGCCAGTATCTCACGACCATTGCCGACTATAACGCCTTCTCTCGTGGAGAGTTTGATGTCGATGCAAAGCGCTTTTTGGAGATGCTTCTGTTGCAGGATGAACTCCTTGCTACCCGTTCGGAATTCCGACTGGGAACACGCACTGAACAGGCACGCAACCTCGGTAACACCCTTGAGGAGAAGAACCTCTACGAATGGAACGCCCGTGTGCAGATCACCACATGGGGTAATCGTGTGTGTGCCGACCAGGGCGGTCTGAGAGACTATGCCAATAAGGAATGGCAGGGACTGTTGAAGGATTTCTATTATGTGCGCTGGGCCACCTATTTCAAGGCCCTCGCCGATCAAATGCGCGACAACACCCAGCCTAATGAGGACGCCCTCGGTGGTGGTGTTAATGCCAACAAGACTGAATCTGAACTGTTCTCTATGGCATTGCCAAAAGGCCCGGAAATCGACTGGTATGCCATCGAAGAGCCATGGACCTTGCGACATGATGAATATTCTTCGAAGCCAGCAGGTGATCCTATAGAGATGGCAAAGAAGGTGATGAAGTATCTTAAGCCCCTCCCCAGCCCTCCCCCTTATGGGAGGGAGTAAGTAAATACTAATGACTGTTCATGAAGATATGAGGAAACCTTTTGAAACGGCGGATTGCGCAAACTATGGAGTGTTAAAAGCTAATGCGAAGAATAATAGAAATAATCCAACTGAAGCAGAGAGTTGCCTTTGGCATCATTTGAGCAAAGATGAACTTGGAGTAAGGTTCAGAAGGCAGTATGTCATTGATAACTTCATTGTTGACTTTGTCTGCTTGAAGAAGAAGCTGATTATTGAGATAGATGGTGGATACCATTTCGAAGAAGATCAGCAACTTTCCGATGAAGCAAGAACGTCCATTTTGGAAAAGCTGGGATTCAGAGTGATACGATTTACGAATGAAGAAGTTCTCTTTGATATAGAAACTACAATATCGAAGATAAAAAATATAATAAGCTAAATATGACAAATGTAACTTCAAATCACTCCCCCATAAGGGGGGGAGTC
>JAUNIK010000053.1:7861-10931 GCA_030523505.1 Prevotellaceae bacterium
TCCTGCGTGGCATGACCGTGGCGGGAATGATTTTTGTGAACAATGGTTATGGCGAGTCGTTCAAGATGTTCAACCATGCAGAGTGGAACGGAATGACTGTGTGCGATATGGTATTCCCGTTCTTCCTGTTTATTATGGGAGTGTCAACATACCTGTCGCTGTCGAAATATAACTTCACTGCCACAATGCCGGCAGTGGTGAAGATAATGCGCAGAACGGTGTTGCTGTTCTTCCTCGGTGTGTTCATCCATTGGTTTGACCATGCCGTGTGGGGCGATCCATGGTGCTTCGACCATCTGCGTATATGGGCAGTGCTGCAACGAATAGCACTGTGCTATTGTGGGGTGTCGCTCTTCGCTCTGTTCTGCAACCACAAATACACCGTCCATACCATCATCGCTCTGCTTGTTATCTATGCAGCAATTTTGATATGGGGACATGGCTATGAGAACGATTCTACTACGAACATCCTCGCGCGAGTGGATATCAGCCTGTTTGGCAAGGAGCACCTCTATACCAAGCATCCTGTCGATCCTGAGGGACTGGTAGGCACCATCTCGGGAATAGCCCACGCACTCATCGGATTCTATTGCGGAATGATGATAAAGAAGGCCACTGATATTGACAAGAAACTCATCCGTCTGTTTCTTATAGGTACTGTGCTAGTCTTTGCCGGTTATCTGCTCTCGTTCGGTTTGCCACTCAACAAGCGTATCTGGAGTCCAAGTTACGTACTCGTGACTTGTGGCATGGCTTCGTTGCTTCTCGGATTGCTAATGTATGTCATTGATGTGAAAGGCAAGACCAGATGGGCACAGCCGTTCCAGGTGTTTGGCGTCAATCCGTTGGCGTTGTATGCTGCCAGTGAGCTGCTCGTCATCATCGGCTGGCGTTTCAATATACCAGAATATATCTACACAGCAGTGCGATTCTGTGTGCCTTTCGACCCACGAATCACCTCTGCCTGCTATGCACTTGTAGTAGTTGGAATCCTCTACGCCATAGGATATGTGTTGTGGAAGAGGAAGATATATGTGAAGTTGTAGACCCCTATAGGGACGAAGATGTGCTCCAATCAATTCCCAGCGGATTCCCCTTCATTTCGAGGACTATTGGGAGGTCATGATGCTTACTTATTCTCATCACGGTACGGTCGAGGTCGGCGCGTACTGTTATTGACTCCTCATCCTCGGCAATCTTACGCCATGTGATGGTGTCGTAGGTGAACACACCATTCTGCTTCAGGTCGTTGAAGGCTTTCTTTGAGATGAAGGCGAAAGTACCATCGGTGTGGTATGTAGGATTTCCTTTTTGAGGACTATCCCAACAGAAATGATCAGCGTTTTCTACAGCACTGCGTGGAATGATGTATGTAGCGCCATTACAATCCATATAAAGAGTATCGCCATCGAACTTGTAATTGAAAGTCCATGTTCTGAATTGTCGATTAAGTGTGAATGCCAAACTATGTTTCGACTGCTTGCCTCCTGTTACTATTGCTTCATTCGCTGCAGGTTTCTCTGCAATAAATCTTGCTGGTGCCAACAGCATTTCACCTCCTGATATGATATCCTCGTGAGTGAGGAACATTTTCTGTTGTGCTTTCTTTGAAGTAGAAACATGGAAGTCTTTTCCATTGCTCAGATGGATTGTATACTCAGGAATAAGCGGAGCCGTAACGATATACTGATTCTGTCCGGCGTTAGGATAGAATCCGAGCATGTTGAATACAAGCCATGAAGACATAGCACCACTGTCATCATTTCCAGGGATGCCATTCGGCGTGTCATCGTAATTATCGCGAATGATCTGATGAACGCGGGCTGTACTCAAATCCGGACGGTCAATCCAATGATAGAGCAGCGGAGTCATGAACGATGGTTCGTTGGCAACATTATAGTAGTTCTTTTCGAAGAACAAGTCGAGTCGCTGCTTGAACTGTTCCTTACCCCCACAAGCCTCAATCAGTCCCGGTACATCATGCGGAATGCTCAACGAATATTCCTCCGATGTAGCCTCATAGAAGAATGTGCTCCACCAAGGAATATACCATGGAGCCACCTTTGTTGTTGGTTCGTATTTGATAGTAGGGGTGAACACCTTCGACTTGCCCCAAGGTACATCATCAAGCCATTGGCCATCCTTATCCTTTGGCATGATGAAACCACGCATTCCGTCGAATTCATAATCGCTACGCCATAGGTTCTTCCAGTTAGCCGACTGACGCATGAAACGCTCGTAGATATCTTCGCGTTCCAGACCTTTTGCCACTAAGGCGATGCAGTAGTCATTGTAGGCATATTCAATGGTACGGTTGCCCGCACGATCGATGCCGTAAGGGATATATCCGAGAGTGTTGTATTCATGAAGACCACCACGGCCCTCCTTCTCTTCGTTGCCTCCCGGAGCCACAAGCGCATCCTTGAGCATCGCCTCGAGAGCCAGTTCGTAGTCGATACCTTCAAGTCCTTTCACGAAAGCATCGGCAATGACCACCTCGGCATTCGAACCACCCTGTGTACGACCGTTGCAGTTGCCACTACGGGCATCAGGCATGTATCCCTCGCGCTTGTAAATGTTCAGGAGCGAGTTCACTATGTCGCGCTCCTTGTCAGGGCAGATGAGGGTAAGCAACGGTGATGATGTGCGATATGTATCCCAGATGGCGTAATAGTCGTCATAATAAGGCGCTTCAGTCCATTTAGGATTCTCGCCAGTTCGGTCCACAGGCATCAGCATCGTGTGATAGATGCCAGTATAGAACATTCGTTTCTGCTTCTCTGTTCCTTTTATCTCGATGCGCGACAGGTATTTCTCCCATTCGTTGCGGAGAGTGCTCAACTGAGTGTCGAAATCGACCGAAGGGATATTCTCGCGAGCCTTCAGACTGCTCACACAAGAGATGCCCACCTTGACATTCACCTCGCCCTCGGCGAACCGTACCAGTGCCCATGACTTTGTGCCCTTGCCGAGCTGAGGCTCGTTGCGGAAAGCCTTTTTCTCAATGAACGGTTTGTCGCTCTGCAAGCAGAAATAGATGGTATAGGCATCACCATCGTTCCAACCACCA
>JAUNIK010000594.1:0-1500 GCA_030523505.1 Prevotellaceae bacterium
TATGGCACACAAAATATAAAAACTAATCTACGATGAAGAAAACAAAAACAACTGAGACAACAAAAACAACAAAATCAACACAGGAGAACAAGACACACAAAAAGAACTGGAGAGAGACGTATGCCTCGCCAGAAGAAATCAAGGAAATGTTGAAAGAAAGGGTGCTACTGCGCTACAATGAGGTCAGAGGCCGACCGGAGATACACTACCTATCGAAGGGGCCCGTCATTGCTGAGAACGAGCTGGGACTGCTCTCTATCTTTGGTGGCGACGAGGGCGTGAGCGATGGCTACGAGAACTTGGGCGACCGCGATGTGAACTCGCTATGGGTGGAGCTGTGTAAGGAGAAACCAATACGCATGCAAGACCTGCGCTATGTGCTAGGCTCCGACTATGTGCCGAAGTACCATCCCTTCCGCTTCTATCTTGACAATCTGCCGAGAGGGAAAACTGATGAGGGCAATGCCATCCTGGATTTGGCAATGACCGTCAAGGTGAAGGGCGATGAGTATGAGTCGGCACGCTTCTACCTGTATCTGAAGAAATGGCTGGTGGGGATGGTGGCATCGTGGGTAGAGCCCTCGGTGGTCAATCAGACCATGCTGGTGCTGATAGGTGAGCAGGGTGTGTATAAGACGACGTGGTTTCAGCATCTGCTGCCGCCACAGTTGCAACACTACTTCAAGACCAAGAGCGACTCGGGCTTCATGTCGAAAGATGACATGATTGTGTTGGCACAATATGGACTGGTGTGCTGGGAGGAGCTGGACTCCATGCAGGCTAAAGAGCTGAACAAGCTGAAGGCTGCCATGACCATGCGTACCATCAGCGAACGAGCGGCATACGCCCACTATCATGAGAACCTGCCCCACATAGCCTCCTTTTGCGGTACGGGTAATAACCTGCAGTTCCTGTCAGACACGACGGGAACCAGACGCTGGTTGCCCTTTGAGGTGGAGTCGATAGTGAGTCCGCTAACCACTCCTTTCGACCATGACGCCATCTATGCCGAGGCGTATGGTCTCTACAAACAGGGCTTCCAGTATTGGTTCTCGTCAGAAGAGATAGCACAGCTGCAGCAGCACAACGAACGCTTTGAGGTGGAGCACTCAGAACTATATCTCGTAGACCTACACTTCCGCAAGCCAGAAAAGGGTGAAAAGCCTGACTTGGTGAGTGCCACCTATGCACTGCAGCTGATAGGTGGCAACATCTCCAATACCCTAAACAGGACAAGAATCAGTCAGGCATTTGCCAAGCTCGGCTTCGAATACAAGCATGGGCATGCCCAGCGTGGCTATAAAGCCATTCACCGTACGGGTGTGGAGATGGAGAACTATCGTAAGAAACTGGCAGAAGAGTGCGACACTGCGACACTGCGACAGCAGTTTTCATAAACCCCTCGCGTACCGCGCACGCGTATACGCGGTACGCGAATACTTTTAGATTTTTACTGTCGCAGTGTCGCAATGTCGCAAAATAACGAAAATAGAATTATGC
>JAUNIK010000594.1:1510-1839 GCA_030523505.1 Prevotellaceae bacterium
TATGCGTGCAAACTCCTCGAATTATGCGTAAATTCAATGAGAATTATGCGTGCAAACTATTTGAAAGTAACATGCGCACACAGATGGCTATGTCACACAGAATAATTATGTCACACAGAAATAACAGAAATCACAGAAATTAATGCTGCTCTTCAGCATTATCCGTTCAATCCGTAAAATCCGTGTTCAAAAAGAATTTCCGTGATTTCTGTGTGACCTTTAAAAAACTGTGTGACAAAAAATATCTGTTTGATAGACGAAAATAGAAAAGATTATGTTTAAGATTAAATCATACGGTAAATCAGAGTTTGCCTGGCTCATGTTCCCCG
>JAUNIK010000595.1 GCA_030523505.1 Prevotellaceae bacterium
GGTCTTTCCAGAGCCATTGCGTGCAATCAGGCCGATGCGGTCTCCCTCACTGATGCCCAGCGAGATATTTTCGAAAAGAACCAAGTCTCCGAACGACTTAGTAAGGCCTTCTATTTGCAGAAAACTTTGCGCCATAGTCTTTTAAATTGGCGCAAATTTAGTCATTTTTGACGAAATTTTCAAATAAGGACGGCAAAAAGTATGAATTTATATATAATAATAATGTGTAGAAGTGGATTTGTCAGATAAATTCGCTAAATTTGCCAACACGTAATACTATAATATGGTATTAAGTATTTAATTTTTTATCTTCGTGTCTGGTATTTATATCCATATCCCGTTCTGTGCCACCCGGTGCATTTACTGCGATTTCTACTCTACCACGCTACATGGCAAAGGCGAAGCTTACGTAGCAGCTTTAGCTAAAGAGATGGATGAGCGGAAAGATTTTCTATGTACTGAGACAGGAGATAACGGACGTTGGATTTGTGCAGATCCGTTGAGAACCATCTATCTTGGAGGTGGTACCCCGTCACAGTTAGGAGACTCTTGCGTACGTCAGATACTGTTGGAAATCTGCCGACGTTATGATTTGAGTCAGGTGGAAGAAATCACGATGGAGGCAAATCCGGATGACATCTGTGAAGGTCAGGACTGGGGGATGGTGAACCGCGTCTCAATGGGAGTGCAAAGCATGGTAGACGAAGAGCTCAAAATGCTACATCGCCGACATAATGCAGAACAGGCGCGTAAGGCCGTTGAAACGCTACGCAAAGCTGGCATCAAAAATATCAGCCTTGACCTGATGTACGGACTCCCGACACAAACCATGGAGTCCTGGAACTACAGCATCGACGAACATTTACACAAGCAAATGCCACAGCATATTTCGGCATATAAGCAAAGTGTATAAGAAGGAACACGACTCTATAATCTGGTAGAGAAAGGAGAGCTTACTCCCTGCGATGATGAGACTTGTGTCAGCATGGCCGCTTTGCTTCGCGAAAAGCTTCATGCTGCAGGATATGTGCAATATGAAATTTCAAATTACGCTTTGCCCGGATATCATTCTCGTCACAATTCTTCCTATTGGGTACAGACGCCATATCTGGGATTAGGCCCTGGCGCTCACAGTTATGACGGCAAGAATCTGCGCAGTTGGAATCTACCTCGCGTCATGGAGTACCTGAAAGGGAATCGTATTGAAGAACATGAAATCCTTTCTGATACTGATCTCTATAACGAACGTATCATGCTGGGACTTCGTACGGCCAAAGGCGTATGCTTAACAAGAGGAGAATATTCTGCAAAAAAAGAAATCATAGCAAGTTTTGTCGAAAGAGGTCTCATCACTTGCTCTTCTATTGAACAAAAAGGATTCCCCACATCCGGGAAGGACGCAGGGAACTGTCATATTGTATTAACCGAAGCCGGATTGGCTTTAGGAGACGAGGTCATCAGAGACCTTATGGATTAAGTCGAGTTTATTGCTGCTTATCAGACGGAGCTTCATCTGGAATCTCCGGAATAGGCTTATGCACCACTTCAATATTAGCACGCTTCAAAAGATCCACGCCATCCGTCAAACGATAGGCGCGACTATAAACAACGCGCTTGACTCCCGCCTGAATGATCAGTTTTGCACACTCAATACAAGGTGAATCTGTAACATAAATCGTACTTCCCTCAGAAGAATTATAACTCTTGGCAATCTTTGAGATAGCATTGGCCTCAGCATGAAGCACGTAAGGTTTCGAACGATTGTCATCAGTCTCACAATCATTCTCAAAGCCTGTAGGGGTTCCATTATAGCCATCACTGATAATTGCCTTATCCTT
>JAUNIK010000596.1:0-1205 GCA_030523505.1 Prevotellaceae bacterium
ATATCCCTACGTATATGAACAAGTATGTTTTGCCAAGTCGTCTTCATGTCTCAAGTGATTAGAAATCTATCCTTTTCCTCCATTCTTCATCCAGTTCTTGTCCAAGATATTGCTCCAAGCTCTTGAATCTTGACTCTGAGGTTCTTACCAATCGTATCGGGAGAATTTGGCTCAGATGAGACAATAGATATTGAGAAGGGAGCACAAAATATGAGTAGTCTTTGGTTTTGATATCTTTCAGGAAACAATAACTGTCTATAACTTCTGCCAATGAGGCAAGGTCTTCAGCGGTTCCTTGATAGTTTGTGCTTCCCCCTGAATATGTGTCGCTAAGATTCCTGTTAAGCCTACTGATACCGACCTCATATATAAAGCTATGCATCTGAAGTCTTAGCAGATGAGACTCCGCTTGACTCAGATGGTATTTCCAGGTTAGATAGTCAACAAGTCTGCCGGAAGTCTCTTTCCGTTTTTCCATATCTTGAAAAAGGTCAGAGGGATGAATGTTGGCATCACGGTCCCTTGCATTCTCCCAATCTACCCATCAGGTTTGCCATCGTATTGTTCCCGTTGACGCTATTGTATGTAGTCCGCATGTCAAATTCCTGATAATTTTCTATCTCAAGCATGATGGTATCGTCAGGAATGAGAAGGACAGGAATTTTCGTTTTCTTTCCTTCAATATACGTCCAGCTTTTGCTGTCTACTGGGGCTACAAACTCAAAGTAGCCGTTTTCTCTAATTCTCTCCTTTAGATTTATGTTACTGTGTCTGGGTTTGCTGTTTTCGTGGCATGTCCTAACCTGCAGAGACAAGATTTCCTCCTGGTCGGAACTTCTGTAGTTCTTGATGTGCCCTTTTATCACAGCAGGCTTTGATACAGGGCTGCACACGTCTCCTGCACTTAAATGCACATCATCGGCCACGTGTTTCATCTTCCTTATCATACGATCATCTTGGTGAATGCCCCAGAAGGCAAACGCCGAATACCATTCGTCGGCCGCTCTCAGGTCAAAGATTCGAACCCCCTTGGGCATAGGATCGAAAACCATGGAAAAATCATATTCACCAGAATATGGACAGAGGATCGTGTCACCCGGTACAATATTGATGGTGTATCTCAGTTTGTACTTGTTGTGACGTTCATCGTCAAGATACATGTTCTTTTTGGGCAGCAGGAAATGATCACCGGGGTTCATTCTGCA
>JAUNIK010000596.1:1215-1836 GCA_030523505.1 Prevotellaceae bacterium
GCAATGCAGTGAAATGATTGTCGCAGTATCGTTTCTTTCAACACCTGCTATAGAGAAATGTTTGTAGCCTGACTGATACACGACACCTGCATTAGACTTACCCGCTATTGCCGGCAAAACGAAAAGAATACTTGCCCAAAGTGCATAAAGATATTTCATAAGCATGCTATAACTGACTAATAGTAAATTCATCTACCTTCCGTTACCTCCTCAGTTTTTTGGAACTCCTTGTTGCCCTTACATTTATCTTCTTCATAATAGTCTGTCTTGATTCGTTTTTGCAAAGTTATGTATTTCTATAAAATCTCCAAAGGAACAGGCGACTGGCTATTGTTTCGTCGGGGTGGATTCAGTATGCCTGCCCCTTGGCCCGTATGGCCTGTAGCCATCCTTACTTCATCATATACTTCTTGCCATCCTTGATGTAGAGGCCCTTGCCGGGCTTGGCCTCGATCTTGCGCCCCTGGAGGTCGTAGAGGGTAGAGGGCTCATTGCTGATGCCCTGCTGGAGGTGTGAGATGGCTGTGGGGAGACCTATCCTCAGAGGTTGCTGTGCGTCGGTGATATTGTTGATTTTGCCCATATACAGAATGGAGCTGGTTTGATTGTCCTCTATGGTGA
>JAUNIK010000054.1:0-3747 GCA_030523505.1 Prevotellaceae bacterium
ACGATGAGAAGAAGATTTGTGAGTGCGTCTGCTTTATTTGATTCCTTTCTATCATATACTGATGCAGTGATTAGCCGTTAGACGCTAGCTGGCAGCCTTGATTATCATTGTTTCAATTATTGCGTATTATTGGATATTATAATCCTTGCAGTGATGGAAGTAATGGCCCTTCGTTCCACTTTCACAGACAACATCTTTAATATATACACGCACACGAGAGAAACTTAAACGTCTTCATTAGGCTTTGTGTGACTCTATTCGCTGCTTCTTTGTGCAAGATTTAGTCCTGAAAGAAACGGGCTATGAACTCTGCCGGAGTAACTACCTCTGGCAGTTTTGGGTAGTGTTTCAGATTGCCTGTGACCAAGAATGAGTCTTCACGAGAGAGTGATATTTCAAGAAAAACTCTGTCGTCTTCATCAGGCAAGACTTCATCAAAATGAGTTCTTTCCTCATGAATTCCACATTCCTTTATTGTGCCAATGAAATCCTTGATGATTTCTTCTGGCAAATGAAATTTCTTGCGTGACAAAACTTCTTCATACTCTGAAAGTATCTCTTCATTATACATAGGAGTAATGTCACCAGCAAGCAAATGCTGGAAAACAAGAGCTGTTGCAGCATTTTTGTTGTTGGTGATGAATGCCGAGACAAAGACATTCGTGTCAATCACTGCGTAAATCATTCTACACTTCTGGCTTTATGATCGGCTCTTGCTTGGCGTATTTCCTCGTTTATTTCTTCCTGTGTCATCTCTGGGCGAGCAGGATCAAGTGAGTCAAGGTGCTGCTTGTACCATCCACGCAGTCGTTCTGTAGGAGTGGAAGGATGTGAGGAGTCCGCCCCTTCTGTAGAGATATTGAATGGGATACTTTGAGTTCGTACAACAGCGTTTACAAAAACATTAATTGCTGTGTTTGCACTCATACCGAACTGGGCACAAAGTTCATCGAAGCGTCTTTTCATTTGTGAGTCAAGACGTACTGTCATTGCTGATTGTGGCATAATAATTGATATTTATGGTGGCATATTGATACCTATTCGATTGCAAAGGTAGTGCATTTTTCGATAATTAACAAGTAAATCGAGAAAAATATCTATGTATTTAGGCTTTTCTCACATTTTCACATTCTCACAAAAATACCCCGTTTTTTTGATGCTGAAGTAAAAAGATTGGACAAGTCGGGGCTTAACATTGGTTGGGGGCAGGTCCATTGATCTGTTTAGCCGGATACCACATCTTTAATATATACACGCGCTCGGGAGTCTTCATGGCTCTCGGGCGTTTTTTGTGTTCTGTCTTGTGTTATCAACAAAAAACAAACGCGGTGGGGTGGGATTTGTTGGTGGATTGGAATAATTTTATTAAATTTGTGGCGGAGATCGTTATGTGACGGATTATGAAAAAAGAACTGGAGGTGTGATATTATGATGGGAATGAACGAAAAAGGTAACACCTGGACCCATTTCGTTGGTGTGGTCTTTGCACTGTCTTCTATCTGGATGGTGTGGCCAGCCCATGAGAAAGGGTGGCAGATGACGATGGGAGTGATATTCTTTATCGTGGGAATGTTCCTCATGTTTCTTGCCAGTACGGTTTATCACTGGGTGCCCGAGGGAATGGCGAAGCGCATACTGCGTAAATGTGACCATATAAGTATATATGTGATGATAGCCTGTTCCTACACACCTATCTGTATCGGTGTGGTGGGTGGAGCTCTCGGATGGACGGTATTCGGCATCCTGTGGGGCATCACCTTAGCGGGCACTGTGTTCAAGATGTTTGCTTTGGGTAAATATCCCCGTCTGTCGCTTGGGGCATATCTCGCGATGGGATGGAGCGGTGTGCTGTTATTGCCTCATATGATTGGCAAACTGCCGTTGTCTGTGTTTGCATGTATCATAGCCGAAGGATTGCTGTATTCCGCAGGTACTTATTTCTTCTCGCATGACTCAAGGAAACACTATCATGCTGTATGGCATGTCTTTGTGCTTTTGGGAGCAATCGCTCATTGGACAGCGGTATTGCTGATTATTATATAATACAATACTCAAGCGTCTGGGGGAATCCTCGGGCGTTTTTTTATGTCCATCTAAAAAACACTTGTGCCATGGCAATTTGTTAATCTATCATTTTTTTTAGCAGATTTACGGGAAAAGATTTGGCGAATTCGGAGTTATTACTTACTTTTGTAGAAACATAATAGAAACAATCATTAAAACGAAAGAACTATGATAGATGTAAAGGTTACTCTCAGCGATGCTGGTGAAGAAATGGAGATGGCTTGTATGTACCTCGATACAGAACTCAGCCGAGTTCGTGCCGGTCGTGCAAATGTGGCAATCCTTGATGGTGTACGTGTGGAAAGTTATGGTATGACAGTGCCTCTCAACCAGGTGGCAAATGTCACTACCCCTGACCCTCGTACTATCGCTATCAAGCCTTGGGACAAGAAGCAGATCCGTGAAATCGAGAAGGCTATCATCAACTCGAATGTAGGTATCACTCCTGATAACAACGGTGAGGTGATTCGTCTTGCTATCCCTGTTCCAACAGAGGAGCGCCGTAAGGAACTTGCAAAGCAGTGCAACCAGATGGGCGAGAAGATTAAGGTGCAGATTCGCAAGATTCGCGGTGATGTGAAGGACACTCTCAAGAAGGCTATTAAGGACGGTCTTTCAGAGGACCTCGAGAAGGATGCTGAGGCAGATCTTCAGAAGATTCACGACAAGTATATCGCAAAGGTTGATACAATGCTTGCCGAGAAGAACAAGGAGATTATGACAGTGTAAGAGGTGCAAGGATTAGTAATAAAGAATACAGGTTATTGGTACACAGTACTGACCGACGAAGGAGTTACCCTTGATTGCAAAGTCAAGGGCAATTTCCGTTTGAAGGGTATCCGTAGCACTAACCCCGTTGCCGTGGGCGATAGGGTGAGCCTCACTCTAACCCACGACCTCTCACCAGCCACCTCCCAAGGAGAGGAGGCTAAGGTGGCGTGGATTACTGCCATTGAAGACCGTAGGAATTATATCATCCGTCGCTCGCAGAACCTCTCGAAGGCGAGTCATATCCTTGCGGCAAACGTGGATCAGGCATTCCTCGTGGTTACCATCAACTATCCAGAGACCTCACTCACATTCATCGACCGTTTCCTTGCTTCAGCCGAGGCATACAATGTGCCGGTGGTGCTGGTGTTCAACAAAACTGACCTTCTTTCCGAAGATGAACTCCGTCTGCAACAAGGCGTGATGCATCTCTATGAGACCATCGGATATAAATGTCTCGCCATTTCGGCAGAGCAGGGCGATGGCATAGACAAGGTGAAAGAACTGCTCAGTGGAAAGATTACCTTGTTGAGCGGTAACAGTGGAGTGGGGAAATCGACACTCATAAACCGTCTGGTGCCAAATGCCCAGTTGCGTACTTCCGAGATTTCGGATGCCCATAACACGGGTATGCACACCACTACTTTCTCAGAGATGCTTTTCATCTCGCCGGAGAAGAATGTGGCCGATGGCGCCCTCATCGACACTCCGGGAATAAAAGGCTTCGGTACGTTTGATATGGAACCGGAGGAGATAACGAGTTATTTCAAGGAGATATTCCATTTCTCAAAGAACTGTCGCTTCAATAACTGCACTCACACCCACGAACCAGGATGTGCTGTGCTTGAAGCATTGGAAAACCATTACATCTCGCAGAGCCGATATCAGTCGTACCTCTCGATGATGGAAGACAAG